>NZ_JBLTJC010000051.1:0-41375 GCF_048158785.1 Streptomyces colwelliae
CACGGAGACTTGCGCGATGGCCTGCCCTTGTTCAGGGAGCAGGCACCGCCAGCAGATGCACGCCCCGGGCAGACACCCGCGCGTTCACGAACCTTGACCGGCTACACCACTTCGCGGGACACCATCGGCATGCGGCCCTGCCGTTGCGCGTATACGCCGACGCGTGCGCCGTATCCCGGCCTCGGTAAACGCCGGGAAACGGCACTCCCCCGAGCCCAGAGCCGGGTCCTCTAACCGCCGGTACCTCTCCCGCACCTGACAGCGCAGGAGTTCATGGATCTGTTGGTCGGTACCGTCGTCCCGCCAGGCGGCGAAGTAGTAGTACGTTGCGCTTTTCGGCGGCAGGTCGTTCGGCAGGAGAGCCCACTGACAGCCGGTCCGGGACTGGTAGAGGATCGAGTTCACGATCTCCCGCATCGAGTAACGGCCCTGATGCCCGCTGACGGAACGGTGCCGGTTCTTCCAGGTCGTGAGCACCGGCTCGATCAACGACCACTGCTCGTCCGTCAAGTCGCTCTGGTACGGCTTGCGTTCACTCACCTACCGATCCCAGCAGGCCACCGCCATCGGACCGGCACGTTCCGGCTTCGCCCACACCATCAGGCGACACCAGAACCGCTCATAGACTCACGAACCGCCCACTCGCAACCCTCCCACCGGCACGAAACCATAAAAGGCCAGGTCACCGCAGTTCAAGGCTCGCCTGAAGACCGGAAGTCCCACAGTCACCACACCTCCGTGAAGCGGCCGCGTATCTGCTGCAACCTCTCGCCGGCGTCTCGGAATTCGCTCTGATCTGGCTCCGGAGTCCCAGCTCGGACACCAGGGAACAAGTAACTCACCGGTAGCTTTCAGGGCTTTGCGGCGGTGGTCTTCTTCGGCCCCTGCCCTGTCCACGTGAACGGCGCTCTATACACCGGAACGAAAACCGGCGCTGAGCCTCGAAGGCCGTCCCGTCCCTGGCGGGCTGGGGCTCCGGGACCTTAAACCGTGCGCGCCAAGCCGAGCGTCACCCGGCGGCGTCACACGGGACTCCCTGCTTCTGGTACCGGTAGTCCTCGCCCTGCTGGTACGCCCCGCACGCCACCACCACCTCCGGCCGGTCCGCCACCTGCCGGAGCAGCACCAGGGTCTTGTCGACGGGCGGGGCGTTGACGTCGGCGCCGTAGGAGACGTACCCGGTGGCTCCATCGAAGGAGATGCCGTCCTGGAGCGCCTGGAGCACGTTCGCCCGGCTGACGGTCGGGTCCGCCTGATAGGCCTCGATCACCGCCTGGGACAGGACGTGGAAGGCGTCGTACGAGACCGCCGAGTGGCCGTCCTGCCGCCAGGGATCCTTGCCCGTGGTGGTCTCCTTGACGAAGTCGGTGTACTCCGTGACGAAATGTTCGGTCTTCGTGCTGGCCCGGATGTCCGTGGACGGGAGCCGGTGCGCGGAGTAGTAGAGGCGCAGCCAGTCCTTATTCGCGAAGGTGCCGGTCTGCGCCACGTTGGTGAGTTCGTTGCCGCCGAGGACCGTGATGTCGTGGTTGATGCAGGTGCCCGACCGGTCCAGGGCGTTGGCGAACGCGCTGAAGTCCTTGGCCCGCGCCGACCAGTACACGACCGAGTCAGGCTGGGACCCCAGTGCCTTGCAGAGCTGCTTGGCCAGTGTGTCGGCGCTGGACGTCCTCATCGTGGCGGGCGGTCCTCCGTTCCCGTACTGGTTCTCCTGGCTGTAGTCGAACACCGGCTCGGTACCGGGGAATTCGTCGATGAACTTGCCGGCCAGGCTGCGGCTGTAGAGGTCGGCGGAGCTCTCGATCACGATGGCGTGCTGCGCGGGAGTGCACTGGGTCTCGGAGCCTTGGCGGGCCACGATGTTCTCCTGGCTCGCGAACGAGGCCTCGATGGCGGCCTCCGTCGAGTTGCTCGGCGTGAGCGGCCAGTAGCTGGTGCGGGCGGCGTTCTGCATCTCGTCGGCGGTCGCGGTGGTGCCGATGACCGGGATCCTGGCCTGGTCGAGCACCTTGAGCGCGGCCTGGGTCGACTCACGGCTCTGCGCGAATCCGAGGACACCGACGACTCTCTCGTACGCGGGCTGCCCCGCTTCGCCGCGGATCTCGCCGACCAGTTCCTTGGCCTTGGCCTCGGCGTTGGCGAACGACTCCCCGGTGGTGCGGACGTCGACGAGCAGCGGCACCAGGGAAGGGTCGTTGGCCGCCTGGTCGTTCAGGTCCTGCTGCCACAGTGCGATGCCGCGCAGCTCGGGTATGAGGCCGTCGAAACGGATCGCGTCCACGCCGACGGGCGGTTCGGAGACGAAAGCGACGACGGTCCGCACGGTTCTGTGCTGCGCGTAGTTGTCCATGACGCGCTTGTTCTGCTGGTCGATCCGGTCCCTGGCTGACTGGTACCACTCCGTGGCCCGCACATTGATCTTGGCGCCCGCGTCCTCGGCGACGGTCTGGGTGCCGCCGACACACTCGTAGGAGACGTCTGGGCCATCTAAGATCTGCCATGCGCCGACACCGAGCAAGACCGAGAACAGGCTGACACCGGTCACCGCCGTGGTGGCGACGGTGCGTCCGCTGATCCGGAACGTCCGTGGAAGGCAGTGCCGTACGACGATTCCGTCCCGTTCGAACGGCTCGTCCTGGAGCCTCACCAGGGCTGGGCCGGTGGGCGGCTGCGGCTGCTGGAGCAACTGGCCCGCCTGTCCGAAGCCGATCGCCGTCGGGTCGCCCAGGGTGGTGAGCAACCGCTGCGAGGGCCGGCCGATCGCGACGACGAGCGGACCGGGCCGGCTCGCGGTGTGGCCGCGCTCCTCATGGAAGGCGCGCAGGAACCGCTCGACGGCCGCCACGCCCGGTGCGTCTTCCCTGGGTATCGGAACCAGCAGCAGGGGGCGGGCGGTACGGCGCCGCCGCCTGGGCAGCCGACGGCCGACCGGGGGATCCGCGAGATCTTCGAGCAGTGCCCGGGTCAGCAGCTTTTCGAGGGCGAACAGGGATTCCTGGTGCCGTGGGTGGTCCTCGGGCAGGACCAGCCGGGGCAGCTGCCGGTCCGCGACCTCGTCCATGACCTCGAACACGGTCGCGGAGCCCTGGGCCATGCCCAGCGCCTCGCCCAGCCACCCCGGGCGCCTGCGGCGCGCGAGGCGTCCGGGGCGCATCAGCCTGCGGGTCTTGCGCAGCTCCCAGCGCCGTCGCGGGAGGGTGCGGGTGATCCCGTGCCAGAGGGAGCCGAGCAGCCAGCCGCGCAACCCGCCGACCGGGGGAGCATCGCCGCCGCCGAACGCCCAGGAGACGGTCTGAGGACCTCCCTCGTGGCGCTGCCGTCGGTTGAGGCGCAGCTGCTCGTAGGCGTGGTCGCGCAGGGCCTGGGAGCCGGGTGCCTTGGTCCCCTGACCGACAAGGTCACGTATGGATGAGACGGCGTCCGACAGCGGCCAGAAGCCCGGAAGCCGGTCCGGCGTCATGTTCCTGGGCATGCCGAAGAAGAGACCCCGGGTGGCGGTGCCGCTGAGCAGGTCGCTGTCCTTCGAGGCCGTGACGAGGGCGTACGGGACCGTCGTCCGGTCCTGGTCGTTCCGCGAGGCCCGCAACAGCGCGTCGACCACACGGCGCACCCGGGCGTCGTACTCCGCGCCGCCGTCTCCGATGTCCAGGACGACGAGGGGCGGGGTGTACGCCAGCGATTCCCGTTCGGCGGGTGCCAAGGCCTGCCGGAACAACCGTACGAAGTCGTCGGCTCCCTCGTCGTCGGGGAAGCCCTGCTGGGCGGGGGGCGGTGTGGGCACGGAAAACCTCTTCGGGTCCGGGTTTGCGGCCAACTGCACCTGATGTCAAGGGAGATGAAGGATAATCACTGTTGACTGCGCGTCACAACGGATTCCTGAAGCGCTTCGATATCGATTCTGCGCATATTCCGTGTCTCCTTCCCGCGCGCCTCCTCTTCTGTCCTTCTCACGGGCACCCTTGCCCCCCTTTTTTTTTGTCGTGCCCCGGCACCCGAGGGTGTCCGTCGCACCCCCGCACCCCACACCGCAGGGGGGACTATTCACAGATGGTTGCGGGGCTGACCAGCGGGTTCTTGTGGGGCGGTTGGTGGTGGAGGGGTGGTTCCGTCCTGCGGTGTTGGGTGCGGGGGGCGTCTCCTCGGACACGGTCGAGCCAGGGGCATGACCTGTCCTCGGCGGGCAAGCGCCGAGGACCGGTGATGATTCCGCCGGGTCCTGTCCCGGCGGAATCAGGCGGGCGACGTGCCGGCCATGTGGGCCGTGCCATGCCGCAGGAGTCCGATGTGGCGTTTTGCCGATGGCGGTGAGCGCCGCGCTGTCGAGACGTCCGCCGGTGTCGCGGATTCGGCCTCGCTTCCGTCGGCGCGCTCGTGCTGCCGGATCCTCGTGATCGCCTGTCCCGTGATGAGCCCTCGGATCCCCTGTCCGGCCGATCGGGGAGTCCTTGCGCACCTCGATGATCTGGGTCGGAGATCTCGTGCGAGCAGCCGATTGCTGACGCGTCACCCGTGTTCTGGTAGGCCGACACCGTCCACGGCGAGTCGGCTCTGGTGCGCCATGGACCGCGCGTGCACCCTTGACCGCCGACGGTCGGACTCTTCGGACGCCGAGGGCTATGCGCAGTCGGGCTGTTCGTCATTCGTGTGGTCGGGCCTGGGCGGATCCATGGAATCCTCCTCCGATCTCCGTAGGAGGCGCTCGACGAGGGCGAGGGTCTCCGCATGTCCGGAGGTCATCCCCAGGGCCTTCTCCATCACCATCGTGCGGGAGACCGCAGCCGCCAGAAAGATGACCGCGACGGGAGGCACGTCGGGGAGGCTGATGTCTTCCTCGGCGATCTTCTGCGTGAGGGCGTCGAGTTGTGCGTTGCGGTACCGCTCCGCGCTGGCACAGATTTCGGCGCGGATCGCCTTGCGGTGATTGGCCAGGGCCATGAACTCCATGACGAGAGCGGTGCTGTGGTGGTTGAGATCCCACAGGGCGCGGAGGGGGTGATGCGAGCTGATGATGTGAGTCTGCCGCTCCGTCTCTTCCCCACCCAGACGTCGCAGCAGGGCGAGGAAGAGGTCGTCCAGTGTGCGGAAGTAGTAGAGGACGAGCGCCGGCGCGACGCCGGCCTCGCGTGCCACCCTGCGGACACCGACGGCGGCGTACCCCTCTTTAAGCATCAGTTGCTCGGCGACATCCAGCAGGGTTTGGCGCATCTGGGAGTTCTCGGTGCCCATTCGGCGAGGCGCAGTCATGCCTGCATTGTGCTTGACCGTTTCCGAAGACCCTGTTAAACACTTGTTCAGCGCGGTGCGGGGCGGCCTCCCGCGCGACCGGAGAGCCATGCGCGCACCGAGCGGCCGCGTGTTTCTCGAAGGCCGGGCACATCGCACCTCAAGTGCCAAGAACGGCAAGCCCCATGTCGTGGCGCGTCGGTACGCGACTGCCCCACAAACCGATCCGCCCCCTTGCCCAACCGTTGGATCCGACGCAGGTGGAGGACCGGCCGATGACACAGACCGGATGTATCCCGTCCGAAGGCGGGCGTACGGAAGTGAGTCCTTGCCTGGCAGCCGCAGAGCGGCTCACCGCGCAATGCCGATCGGCGCCGGTCCACGGCGCGCACCGTCGCCGCGGCATCATCGGTGCGGGGGAGAGCAACCGGCCGTTGGTGGGCCGATGAGCATCCAGGAGACGGCAACCGGCCGATACGTGGGCACCCGCACCCTCCGTGTCGAGGATCTGCGGCTGCTGACCGGGACGGGCACCTACGTGGACGATGTCGTGCGGCCCGGGATGCTGCACGTCTGTTTCGTCCGCAGTCCGCTCGCACGCGCCCGGATCGCCGGCATCGACGTGCGGGAGGCACTGGCCCTTCCCGGGGTCCAGGCCGTCTACGTAGCCGATGACCTCAACCCCGGCGTCCACGAACGGTGGTACTCGCTGGAGGGCCGGGACGCCCCGGACACCCCGCGCCCCCCGCTGGCCGAGGACGAAGTGCGGTTCGTCGGGGACCCGGTGGCGATGGTCGTCGCCGTCGACCGGTATGTCGCCGAGGACGCGGCCGAACTCGTTGTCGTCGACTACGAGCCTCTTGAACCGGTCGTCGACTACGCCACGGCCCACGAGTCTCCGGAGCTGGTGCACCCGGGCTATTCCGGCAATCTGGTGGGGCAACTCGGCGGCCGTCCGGCGGAGGACCTCGCCGGCGTCTTCGAGGCTGCACCGCATGTGGTCCGGGCGACGATCCACCAGCAGTGCTACGCGCCTGTTCCGATGGAGACACGGGGGATCATCGCCGAGTGGTCGGCGCCCGGCGGTGAGATGGCGATCTGGTCGTCCACCCAGTCCCCGCATGAGGTCCGGTCGTTCTGCGCGCGGCTGCTCGGTATCGACGAGCATCGGGTGCGGGTCGCGATGCGCGACACTGGCGGCGGGTTCGGGCAGAAGGTGATGCCGCAGCGCGAGGACATGTGCGTCATGCTCGCGGCGACGAAGCTGTCCGTCGCGCTGAAGTGGATCGAGGACCGCCAGGAGAACCTGATGGCGGCGGGACAGGCGCGGCACGAGCACGGCGACGCGCGGATGGCCTTCGGCGAGGACGGCACGATCCTCGCCGCCACCCTCGACCACGTACAGGACGCGGGCGCTTACCCGACACCGTCGCCGGTGAACAGCGGCATCGCCGTCGGACTGCTGTTCCCCGGCCCCTACCGGGTCCCCGAGGGTACGTTCTCGTCCAAGTTCATGTTCTCCAACACCAGCGGCCGGATGGCCTACCGCGGTCCCTGGCAGTTCGAATCGATGGCGCGCGAGGTGCTCCTCGACATGGCCGCACGCCAGATCGGCATCGACCCGGTCGAACTGCGTCGTCGGAACATGCTGCGCCGGGACGAACTTCCCACCGTGAACTGCATGGGCATGCCGTACAGCGACATCACACCGAGGGAGACGTTCGAACAGGCTCTGGAGTTACTGGACTACGAGGCATTCCGTCGCGAGCAGGAGCAGGGCCGCGCCGAAGGGCGATACATCGGTGTCGGCACCTGCACGTACGTCGAACCCACCACCGGTGCGACCCCGTTTCTCAGCACCGAGGGTGCGACGATCCGGATCGAGCCCTCGGGCAAGGTCAACGTCTACGTGTCCGGTGGATCCTGCGGGAACAGCCTGGAGACCACGGTGATCCAGCTGACCGCCGACGCACTCGGCGTGGCGATCGAAGACGTCAGCACCATCCAGGGCGACACCGCCGTCACCCCGTTCGGCGGCGGTACCAGCGGGAGCCGGTCCGGTTCGATGACCGCCGGCGCGGTCGGGGAAACCGCCGCCGCCCTGCGGGAACGCATCCTGGCGATCGCCGCCCACCGGCTCGGCGCCGCCGTGCAGGACGTGGAGTTCGTACGCGGTGTGGCCTGTGTGAAGGGCCGGCCCGCCGAGTCGCTGTCGATGGCCGACATCGCGTCCATGGCCTATTTCCAGGTCGGTTCCCTACCGCCGGGCGTTCAGCCCGGTCTGGAGGCCAGCGGACGCTACCGCGCGCGAAGCCCCATGATCTGGGCCAACGCGACACACGTGTGCACGTGCGAGGTGGACGTCGTGACCGGTCGGGTGAAACTGCTCCGGCACATCGTCAGCGAGGACTGCGGGCCGATGATCAACCCCAGTGTGGTGGAGGGCCAGATCTTCGGTGGCACCGTGCAGGGGATCGGCGGTGTCCTGTACGAGCACCTCGCCTACGACGATGACGGCAACCCCGTCAGCACCACGTTCATGGACTACCTCCTCCCCACGGCCACCGAGGTACCCACGATCGAACTCGGGCACATCGAGACGCCCGGCCCCGGACCGGGTGGCCACAAGGGCGTCGGCGAGGGCGGTGCGATCGGCGCCCCGCCGGCCGTCGTGAACGCGGTGGCCGACGCCCTAGCACCGTTCGGCGTGAAGATCACCCGACTGCCGTTGTCACCCGCGTCCGTCGTCGCGTTGCTGGAGGAAGCACGTCTCCTTCGCGAAGGAGGCGTGGACGTGCTCCACGAGGAAGGGATCCCGATCGTGGGCACGTCCGCCGCGAAGCCCGGGACGGGGACCGCATGAAGCCGGCACCGTTCGCCTATCACGCGCCCGCGGACACAGGGGAAGCAGTGGCTCTCCTCGCGGACCTGGGGGAGGACGCGAAGGCCCTGGCCGGCGGCCAGAGCCTGGTACCGATGCTGGCCCTTCGGCTCGCGGTCTTCGACCACCTCGTCGATCTGCGGAAACTGCAGGAGCTGCGGGGCATCGAGCGACGCGGCGAATCCGTCTGGATCGGCGCCGGGACAACGCAGGCCACCATCCAGCGCTCGGACGAGATCCGCACAGCCGTACCTCTGCTCGCTCGTGCCACTCCCTTGATCGGCCACTTCCAGATCCGCAGCCGCGGCACCATCGGCGGCTCGATCGCGCATGCGGACGCCGCAGCCGAATACCCCGCGGTCGCGCTCACCCTGGACGCCGAAATCGAGGCGCTCTCACCCCGTGGACGCCGCATGATCCCGGCGTCCCGGTTCTTCACCGGCATGTGGAGCACCGAACTGGCGCCGGACGAACTGCTCACCGGAATCGTTTTCCCCGTCCTGCCGGGCCCCTGCGGCTTCGCGGTCGAGGAATTCGCCCGCAGAAGCGGCGACTTCGCCATCGCGGGCGCCACCGTCGCCGTCGGCCTGGACGCCGACGCGCGGATCGACCGTTGCGGCATCGGTCTGTTCGGACTCGGCCCGACCACCAGCCGGGCCACCGAAGTGGAAGCCGCGCTGCTCGGCACCGCCCCCACCGAAGCGGTCGCCGACGACATCGGGCAGTCCGCGGTGTCCGTCCTGGAATCTGTTCCGTCCGACCTCCACGGGTCGGCCGCCTATCGCAAGCGTGTGGGGTCGGCCATGGTGGCACGCGCCTGGCGATGCGCCGTACAGGAGGCAGTCAATGACTGAGGTGGACATCGAGTTACGGGTCAACGGGAAACCGTGCCGGGCGACCGTACCGCCCCGGCTCACCCTCGCCGATTTCCTCCGGGTGAACTGCCGGCTGACCGGCACGCACCTCGGCTGCGAGCACGGAGTCTGCGGCGCCTGTTCGGTCGTCCTCGACGGTGAAGCCGTCCGTGCCTGCCTGGTCTTCGCCGTGCAGGCCGACGGCGCCGAGGTGACCACCGTGGAGGGACTCGCGTCGCCGGATGGCGAACTGTCCGTCGTCCAGGCCGCCTTCCGCGAACACCACGGACTGCAGTGCGGATTCTGCACGCCGGGCTTCGTGGTCTCGGCCACGGCCTTCTTGCAGGAGAACCCCGAACCCACCGACGCCGAGATCCGCGACGTCCTGTCCGGGAACCTGTGCCGCTGCACGGGGTACCAGGGCATCATCAACGCCGTCCGTGCGGCCGCGAAGACAACTGCCGCGAGCGATGCGTCGGCCGCCGCCCGACATGAACCTCCCTGATTCCGACGTGCGTTCCCGCACGCGATGACGAACAGCGGGAGGTGCGTCCCGCGGCCGGAACCTGGGTGCCACGTGATGTCGCGTGACCCGGCCCAACGGAGCCGACGCGGGGCCGATCACGAACCGGTGTCCGCCGTTTGCCCACCCGCGACGACCGGCCCTGCAACCCTTGCCGACGAACGCCAGGGAATCCGCATGAAACTGGAGAACACACTCACCATTCCCGTCTCGGAAGACCAGGCTTGGCGGGTTCTGCTCGACATCGAGCGCATCGCGCCCTGCGTGCCCGGTGCGACGCTCACGTCCAGGGAGGGCGACAACTACCACGGCAGGATCAAGGTCAAGCTGGGCCCGATCGCCCTGGCCTACAGCGGCACCGTCAGATTCGTGTCACAGGACGAGGCGGCCAAGGTCACGGTGCTGGAAGCCAGCGGTCGGGAGAGCCGAGGCAACGGAACCGCGAAAGCCGTGGTCACCTGCCGACTCTTCGGCTCCGGCGACTCCACCGACGTCCTCGTGGAAACCGACGTCACCATCACGGGCAGGCCGGCCCAGTTCGGTCGCGGCGCCCTCGCCGAAGTATCCGGCGCACTCATGGGCCGGTTCGCCGCGAACCTCGCCGGCGAACTGACCACGACGACACCCGACAGCCCAGCCGCGAGCGAGCTCGCCGACGCGACGACGGATCCCTCACCGCCACCACCGGCCGGACCCGCCTACGACCCGACGGGATCGGCTCCTGGAGGTGACAGCCCCACCGCCGCACACAGAACCGCCGAACCGATCGACCTGCTGGACACGGCCGGCGCCAGGATTTTCCAGCGCGTCGTGCCGCTGGCCCTCGGGGCTGCCGCTCTGTTGCTCATCGCCTTGGCCATGCGTAACCGGCGGTCCAAGCCTGCCGCGAAGGTGTACCGGGGGAGCACTTGCCACCCTCGCGCGGTTACCGGTGCGGCTGTTCGACCGCGGTGAAAGCAGCCCGGCACTGTGGTTTCAGTGGACGCGTCATCGAGAGCAGGGTCTTCAGCAGCCGGTGCGACAGACCGTCGACGTCGGTGCCCCCACATCAACGAATGAGGTAGGCAATGTCTGGACGAGTCGAAGGCAAGGTCGCGTTCATCACCGGCGCGGCACGCGGTCAAGGCCGCAGTCACGCGGTGAGGCTGGCGCAGGAGGGCGCCGACATCATCGCCATCGATGTCTGTAAGCAGTTCGACGGCGTCATGTTCCCCATGTCGACTCCCGAGGACCTGGACGAGACCGCCGAGCAGGTAAAGGCTCTGGGCCGACGCGTTGTCGCAGTCCAGGCGGATGTGCGCGACCATGACACGCTGAAGGCGGCGGTGGACGACGGCGTGGCCGAACTGGGCCGCTTGGACATCGTCGTGGCCAACGCCGGCCTCGGAAGCACGGGCGCCGCGCTCGACGTCATGGCCGAGAAGACGTGGCGCGACATGATCGACGTCAACCTCACCGGCGTCTGGCTCACCACCAAGGTGTCGACCCCGCACATTGTCGCCGCCGGCCGCGGCGGATCGATCGTCCTCACCAGTTCCGTCGGCGGATTGTCGGCCTACCCCAACGTCGGCCACTACGTCGCCGCCAAGCACGGAGTCGTCGGCCTGATGCGCACCCTGGCGATGGAGCTGGGAGCACACAACATCAGGGTCAACTCCATCCACCCCACCCAGGTGAACACGCCCATGGTGATGCACGACGGCACGTACCGTATGTTCCGTCCCGACCTGGAGAACCCGACCATCGACGACTTCGCGGCGGTGTCGCAGAACTTGCACCTGCTCCCCACTCCGTGGATGGAGCCCTTGGACATCAGCAACGCCGTGTTGTTCCTGGCATCGGACGAAGGACGCTATATCACCGGCGTGACGCTGCCGATCGATGCCGGGGCGCTCCTCAAGTGAACCGCTCCGGGCCTGATGGAGGCTCGATTCCCTGAGAGGATCGAGTCATGGCACGTCCGTCCCCCTACCCGCCCGAGCTTCGTGAGCGCGCGGTGCGCATGGTCGCGGAGATCCGTCCCAACTACCCGACCGAGTGGGCCGCGATGAAGGCGGTCGTAGCCAAGCTGGGGATTGGTGCGGCCGAAACGGTGCGGACCTGGGTCCGCAAGGCCGAAGTCGACGGCGGCAGGCGGCCCGGCGTCAGGTCCGAGGAGGCCGTGGAGATCAAGCGGCTGCGGGCCGAGAACGCCGAGCTGCGGCGGGCCAACGAGACCTTGAAGGCGGCGTCGGCTTTCTTCGCGGCCGAGCTCGACCGGCCGTCGAAGCGCTCGTAGCGTTCATCGACGCGCACCGCAGGGTGTTCGGAGTCGAGCCGATCTGCCGTGTCCTGACCAGCCACGGACTGAAGATCGCAACGAGCACCTACTACGCCGCCAAGAGTGGCATTCCCAGCGACCGGTCGGTCCGCGACGAGGAGCTGAAGACGCAGATCAGCCGAGTTCACGCGGACAACTTCGGCGTCTACGGGGTGCGGAAGGTCTGGCGGCAGCTGCACCGTGAAGGCATACCGGCAGCCCGCTGCACGGTGGCCCGGCTGATGCGCGACCTTGGCCTCCAGGGCGCGCGGCGCGGGAAGAAGATCCGCACCACCATCCGGGATGACGGCGACGAGAGGGCCTGTGACCTGCTCAGGCGCGACTTCACGGCATCCCATCCGAACCAGCGGTGGGTGGCCGACTTCACCTACGTGGCCACCTGGTCCGGGATCGTCTACGTCGCGTTCGTCGTGGACGTGTACTCGCGGACGATCGTCGGCTGGTCCGCGGCCACCAGCAAGCGGGCCAAGCTCGTGCTCGATGCCCTGGGTATGGCGTTGTGGCGTCGGAGCCGGGGGGGAACTCCCGCTGGTCCAGGGCTGGTTCATCACTCGGATGCGGGCAGCCAGTACACATCTTTCGCGTTCACCGCCCACCTTCTCGAGGCCGGCGTCGATGCTTCAATCGGCACCGTCGGCGATGCCCTGGACAACGCCCTCATAGAGTCCCAGATCGGCCTCTACAAAACGGAGTTGATCAAACCGCGAAAGCCCTGGCACGGCCTTGCCGACGTCGAACTCGCCACCGCGGAATGGGTGGACTGGTTCAACAACCAGCGCCTCCACTCCGCGATCGGAGACGTCCCGCCCCACGAGCACGAGACCAACTACTACGCTCAACACCAGCCCCAACCGGCGGCTGGAGTCAACGCATAGAGCCTCCACCGATCCCGGAGCGGTTCACCGGGGTGAACGTCCTCTTCGGATCGATCTTCGGCCTGTCGGCCGGACAGGCGTGGCTCGCGGCCGTCGTCGGAGCCCTCATCTGCCTGTCCGTGCTCGCCATCGCCCGGCCCCTGCTCTTCGCCTCCGTCGACGAGGCGGTGGCGACGGCCCGGCGAGTGCCGGTACGCCTGCTGGGCCTCGCCTTCCTGGTCCTGGTCGGCGCCTGCGCGGCCGAGGCCACCCAGGCGGTCGGGTCACTGCTGCTCCTGGGCCTGCTGCCCGCACCCGCCGGCGCCGCGCAACGGCTGACCGACCGGCCCTATCCCGCCCTGGCCCTGTCCGCGGGACTCGCGGTGGCGGAGATGTGGGCGGGCTTGGCCCTGAGCTACTACGTCCCCCAACTGCCTCCCAGCTTCGCCATCATGACCGTCGCCACGGCCGTCTACGCGACCGTCCTCGTTGCCGCACGCCGACCCCACGTCCGCGTCGGCCTTGCGGAGGCGTGATGAGCGCGCCGGCCGACGACCTGGACCTCATCGGCCGCCGCACCGTCCAACGCACCAGCGTGGTAAGGGCGTTGATCGACCATGGCGGCTTCGTCGGCGCCCGCGCCCTGCACGACGTACTGAGAACTCAAGGCGCGCGCGTGGGCCTCAATACCGTCTACCGCACCCTGGCCGCCCTCGTGGACGCCGGCCGCGCCGACGTCGTACGCGACCGGAGCGGTGAACGCCTCTTCCGCCACCGCCCGTCCCCCGAGCACCAGCACTACCTGCTGTGCCGGGTCTGCGGGTTGAGCACCCCGGTCGACTCGGAGGCGGTCGAGACCTGGGCCGGGCGGGTGGCCGACACCTCCGGCTTCGCGGAGGTCGAGCACACCGTCGAACTCACCGGCCTCTGCCCACGGTGCCGGTCCGGCCGGTCCAGCTCGTCCAACCCATCCAGTTAGTAATGGTATCCATTTTCATATAGCTTTGCCGCAGCTCACCGGCAGTCGTCGCAGCCATCCCAGTCGTCCAGGAGGATCCCATGGCCGTTCCCAAGCGGAAGATGTCCCGCAGCAACACCCGTCACCGCCGCGCCCAGTGGAAGGCGATCACGCCGGCGCTCGTGCCGCTCACCATCGACGGCGTCCCGTACCTGGTGCCCCAGCGGTTGGCGAAGGCGTACGAGCGCGGGCTGCTGCGCGCCGAGGGCTGACCTCCATGTCCTACGACTCTCACGACCGACTGCCCGTCACCGTCCTGTCCGGATTCCTCGGGGCGGGCAAGACCACCCTCCTCAACCACGTCCTCGGCAACCGCGAGGGCCTGCGCGTCGCCGTGATCCTCAACGACATGAGCGAGGTCAACATCGACGCCGCGCTCGTGCGCGGCGGCGAGGCGGCCCTGTCCCGCACCGAGGAACGCCTGGTCGAGATGACCAACGGCTGCATCTGCTGCACCCTGCGCGACGACCTGCTGGAGGAGATCGACCGGCTGGCCCGCGAGGGCCGCTTCGACTACCTCCTCATCGAGTCGTCCGGCATCTCCGAACCCATGCCGGTGGCCGCGACCTTCGCCTTCGCCCGCGACGACGGCGCCACCCTCGGGGAGATCGCCCGCCTGGACACCATGGTCACCGTCGTCGACGCCGCCAACTTCCTGCCCGAGCTGACCAGCGGCGACGAACTCGTCGAACGCGGCCTGGATCAGTACGAGGACGACGAACGCACCGTCAGCGACCTGCTCATGGACCAGATCGAGTTCGCCGACGTCATCATCCTCAACAAACTCGACCTCGTCGACGAGGAGTTGGCGGACCGCCTGTGGGCGACCCTCACCCGCCTCAACCCGGCCGCACGCGTCATCCCGGCCGTCCACGGCCGTGTGCAGGTCGGCGACGTACTGGGCACCGCGCTCTTCGACCTGGAACGCGCCCAACAGGCCCCCGGCTGGGTGCGGGAGCTCAACGGCGACCACATCCCCGAGACCGAGGAGTACGGCATCTCCTCGACCGTCTTCCGCTCCGAACTGCCCTTCCATCCCGGCCGGTTGTGGACGTTCGTGACCGAGGAACTCGACAGCGGCACGTACGGGCAGATCCTGCGTTCCAAGGGCTTCTTCACGCTGGCCAGCCGCCCGCGGGTGACGGGCCTGTGGTCCCAGGCCGGCTCCGTCGCCCGCTTCGAACCCTCCGCCGCGCACGACACCGAAAGCCCCGACGGCCAGGAACTGGTCTTCATCGGCACACACCTGCACCCGAAGACACTGCACGCCGCACTGACCAACTGCCTCATGACCGACCGCGACAGCCTCCCACCCGCCGACCCGTTCCCTGCCTGGGACACCTACGGCATCGACGACACCTGCGAACACGAACACCCCGCACTCGCAGCGGGCGCCTGAAAACCCCGGGCCGGGCGGCGAACGCAGCCACGGCACCGCCCGACCCGGCACGGACATCGATCCGTATCTCCCGAAGCCATAGGACGGGAGAGGTTGATCCGAAACTCAAAGTGTTCTATTCGAGGGTGTAGCGCAGGTGGGGGCCGCCGAAGTAGCCGCGGACGATATGTGGCTGACGTTGACGCCGATGGAAGAACCTGCGGGTTCCGTCGGCGAGTTGGGGCTGGTCACGGGACTGGTGGTGGGCAGGCTCCGCGGACGCGGTTGTCGAGGCAGTGGTGCAGGCATCCGATCATGCGGTTGAAGAGATTGCGCAGGGCGGAAATGTGTCGATCGCCATGGGCGCGTCTGCGGTCGTGGTGGGTTCTGGCGCCGGAGGCCCGGCTGCCCAGGATCACCGGTACCACCCGCCGCACACCGCTTACCAGCGCATCGGCCACCGTATTCAGGTTGTATTCAGGTTCGGACGAGGCTTGGGCAACTCAAGCCCCAGAAGCGTCAAAAATCCGGCAAAGAGGTCTGGGGCAACCGCCGGGCACCATGCCATCGTGCCTGCCATGACGACAGATCACCTCACTCACCACCGGCCCCCGGGCCACATCCGGAACGCGGCGAGCAAGGTGCCGGAGGTGACCGTCTACTTCTGGATCATCAAGGTGCTGACGACCGGCATGGGTGAGACGGCCTCCGATTTTCTGGCGCATGTGCTCGGCCCGATTCCTGCTGTCGGCCTGGGGGGCATCGCCCTGGTGGCCGCGCTGGCGGTGCAGTTCGCCGTCCGGCGGTACGTGGCCTGGATCTACTGGACGGCGATCGTCATGGTCAGCGTGTTCGGCACGATGGCCGCCGATGTCCTGCACGTCGGCCTCGGTGTGCCTTATACGCTCTCGACCCCGTTCTTCATGGCCGCGCTGGCCGCCGTCTTCGCCCTCTGGTACCGCAGCGAACGCACCCTGTCCATCCACAGCATCCACACCAGGCGCCGCGAGACCTTCTACTGGGCCGCCGTGCTCGCCACGTTCGCGCTGGGCACCGCCGCAGGCGACCTCACTGCCACGATCGGCCTCGGCTACCTGGGCTCCGCGGCCCTGTACGCCGCCGCGATCGCCGTTCCGGCCGTCGCTCACCGCTGGGGCAGTTTGAACGCGGTGGCCGCGTTCTGGGCGGCCTACGTCATCACCCGCCCGCTCGGCGCCTCCGTAGCCGACTGGATGGCCGTCAGCCACCACCGAGGGGGACTGAACCTGGGTCTGGGGCCGGTCACGCTGTCCTGGACGGTGGCCATCCTCGGCTTCGTCGGTTATCTGGCCGCCTCGCGCAAGGACATCCAGCACGACCTCATGCCGTGACGCCGCACGGACCGGGCACGGCTCTCGAACCGGGTGGCCGCCGTCACCCGGCAGGGAGGCTGACCACGAACCGTGCGCCCGGTGCGTGCCCGGGGTCGTATGTCACCTCGCCGCCGGCGGAGCGGGCCAGGCGTTGTGCCAGGGGCAGTCCCAGGCCGGCACCGCTGTGTCCGTCGCCCGGGTCCGTCCGTTGACCGGGCTCGAAGAGCTGTCCGGCGAACCGGGGCGGCACGCCGGGCCCGTCGTCGATGACATCGACGCGTACGCCGTCGGGTGCGCGATACGCGCGGACGGTGACGCTGGAGTGGGCGTAGCGGCAGGCGTTGGTGAGGAGCGGGCTGACGATGCGTTCGAGGAGGGCGGGTGGGACTCCGGCGTCCAGGTGAGAGCCTTCGACGCTGATTGCCAAATGGCTTGGCTTCTGCAGGAGTTGGACCAGGTGACGCAGCGTGGGTAGGAGATCGGCGGTGCCTGGAGCGGTGAGTGCGCCATTGCGGGCGTCGTCCAGGAGGGTGTCACAGATGCTGCGCATGGACTCGGCGGCTTCCGCGATGACCCTGTGGGTGGCCCAGGTCTGGGCGAGCGAGCGGGGGCGGGTGTGCCACCAGTCGAGTTCGGCGATGATCCGGCTCAGGGGCGTACGCAGTTCGTGCGAGAGTTCGCCGGTGAGCTGACGCTCGTGGCGCAGCAGGGTGCGGATGCGGTCCAGTATGGCGTCCAACGATGTGCCGAGGCGGGCGAGTTCGGCGGGATGCCGCTTGCTGCCGAAGCGTTCTTCGGAGGCGACGGCGCTCCACTGGATGGCCTGGTCGGTCATCGTGCGGACAGGGCGCAGTGCGCGGCCTACGGCCAGCCGGGTCAGGGCGTAGGTGCAGGCGAGCATGAAGGCGTCCAGGGCGAGTGAACCCACGAGCAGGGTGTCGGCCGAACTCCGGTAGGGGGAGAGGTCCAGCGCGGTGACCACCGTGGCCCGGCCCCGGGCTCCGGGTACCTGGTGGGAGCACAGTCGCAGGGGGCGATGGATCGTGGTGGTGAGGCACCGCTGTCCGCCCCGCGCGGCGAGCGCGTTGGCGACCCGGGTCAACGGGCCTGCGGCCGGCGGCTGTTCGAGCAGGTGCCGGCCGGCGTAGATCCACACGTTGGCGTCGAGGAGGTCGTCGTGAGAGGTCTCCAGGACACGTACCTTCGTGCCGCTGGTGTCGACGGTCGTCGCGACGGCGGCGGCGCGGGCGCGCAACTCGTCGTCCGCCTGGTGCTGGAGGCGGCGCTGGGCCACGGCGTTGAAGGCGACGGTGAGGACCAACATCAGCAGCGTGGCCGTGATGAGGGCCACGAGAGAGAGCCGGCCGCGCAGTGTGCGGGGTGCCAGGCGGTGGAGGAGGGCTGGCGCGGTCGCGGCCGGCCGCCGCGGCCGGTGGTGGCTGTCGCTCATGACAGGCGATGGCCGATGCCGCGGGCGGTGCCGATCGTACGGTCGCTGCCCGCCTCGCGCAGTTTGCGGCGCAACCGGGTCAGGTACTGGTCCAGGGTGTTGTCGTGGACCTGGGCGCCTTCGGGCCAGCCCGCGCGGACCAGTTCACGGCGGCTCATGATTCCACCGGAAGCCGCCATGAGCACGGCCAGGAGTCGGAACTCGGTAGGCGTCAGGTCCACCGGGGTGTCCCGGACGCTGACCTGGTGCCGGACGGCGTCCAGCACCAGGTCTCCCTCGGTGGTCGCGGGCGGCGGGGCGGCCCGCTTGAGCGCCGCCCGCAGCCGGGCGGCGAGTTCGGGGAGGTGGAACGGTTTGGGGAGGTAGTCGTCGCCTCCGGCCGAGAACCCGGACAGGCGGTCGGTGAGCCGGTGATGGGCGGTCAGGAAGATGACGGGGGAGAGGAATCCGTTCGCGCGCATCGCCTGGCACACGTCCCGGCCGTCGGCGTCGGGCAGCCCGATGTCGAGTACGGCGGCGGAGATGTCGGTGGTGGCCAGGCGCAGGGCGGTGGCGCCGTCCGGGGCGGGGACGGTGTCGTAGTCCTCGTCGCGCAGTCCGCGCATAAGCACGTCCCGCAGGGCGTGATCGTCCTCGACGACCAGGATCGTCTGGCGCATCGTTCTCCCTACTGTTCTCGTGCTGGGTCCGTCCGGCCTCTGGTTGTGCGCATCGCCCCCTTGGCTCCGCGTTCTGTGTCCGTCGCCTTCGTCGCCTCGGGCGTCCAACGCGCGGGCAGCCAGAAGGCCACGGCGCACAGGCACACGCCCAGCCAACCGAGGGCGAACAGCCAGCCGCCGACGATGTCGGTGAACCAGTGGACCCCGAGGTAGGCACGGCTCAGCCCGACCAGCGCGCCCCAGCCTCCGATGATCAGGGCTAGCAGGGTGCTGCCACGCGGGCCGCGGATGCGGACGGCGATGATCAGCAGTCCCGCGGTGAGGGCCGCTGTGGTGGTGTGACCGGAGGGGAAAGCCCAACCGGAGGCATGCGTGTCCCACTCCGGCCAGGGTGGCCGTGGTCGGGCGACGAGCGTCATCACCACGTACCGCAGCGCCTGGCCGGTGCCGAGGCAGGCCAGGCAGAGCGTGACGGCGAGCGCGCGCTGGCGCATGGTGCGTCCGACGATGAGTCCGGCTAACGCGGCCAGCGCGAAGGGAACTCCTCCCGTCCCGGTGGCGGTCACCCCACGGGCGAACGCCACTGCCACCTCCGGCCGGTGAGCGACGGACCACGTAAGGAGGTCGCCGTCTGCGAAGAGCGGTGCGCCGTCGCGGCTCACCACGACCATGGTCAGCGCGCCGAACGCCGTCCATGTCCCGAGTGCGCAGCTGCCGGCCAGTGCGACGGTGTTGCCGCTCTTCATTGCGCCGCCAGCAGTGGACGCAGACAGGTGGCGGTGAGTCGCAGGGCCAGCGCCCCGGTATTCCTGCGTACTGCCGGCATGACGAGCAGCGCGGTGAGGGCGCCCACAGCGACCCCTGCCACCACGTCATGCGGGTAGTGCACGCCGACCCAGACCCGCGAAGCGGCCATCGCACCGGCAGCCACAACGGCGATCGTGCCGAGCCGGCGGGAGAGGAACAGCAGGGCGACGGCCGCCGCGGCGGCGATGGCGGCGTGGTTGCTGGGAAAGGACCAGTCGCCGGGCGCCGGACACGCCTCCAGAGTGGCCACGTGCAAGGTCTGGCAGGGGCGATCCTCATGCACCAGCAGCTTCAGCGCCGCGTCCACTCCGTAGGCCGCGACTACGACGAACGGCACGGCGAGGGCGGTCACCGACGCGGTCGCGCTCACCCGCCGGGCACGCCACCAGCCGACGACCATGAGGACGGCGAACAGGGCGAGTCCGTACGTCGACCATGCCGACACGGTGTCGTCGAGCCAGGCCGGCGTGTGCCGGGCGAGGTTCACCACATCGGTGTACGCCGAGCCGTCGATGGACGAGCCGTCGAGGGCGAGGATCATCCGCGGGCCTCCTTCGCCTTCGCGTCCCGGCGTGTGCGGTACACCTCGGCGGCGAGCGGAATCAGGGACAGGGCCACGATCACCGCGACCATCGGCAGCAGATACCGGTCCACGTTCGGCACGGACGAGCCCAGCGCGTAGCCAGCCAGGGTGAGACCCAGGCTCCACACCAGGCCGCCGGTCACCTGCCACACGGTGAATGTGCGCACCGGTACCCCGAGTGCGCCCGCCATCGGGTTCAGGACCGTGCGCACCACCGGGACGAAGCGGGCCAGCACGATCGCCTTCGCGTACCCATAACGCTCCAGCAGTTCCTCAGCCCGTTTCGCCCCCTCGTGCAGGCGGGCCGAGCGGCTGCGGGCGAGCAGGGCGCCGCCCGCTCTTCGGCCCAGGAGGTAGCCGCACTGCGAGCCCGCCAGCGCCCCCACCGCCGCCGCGACCAGGAGCGGGGCGAGCGACAGCTTCAGACCGCGGTCGGCGGCGCCGGTGCACAGCAGACCCGCCGTGAACAGCAGCGAGTCGCCCGGGAGGAAGAAACCGACCAGCAGTCCCGTCTCCGCGAACAGCACCACGCCCACGCCCAACACGCCGAAGGCGGACAGCAAGGACCGCGCATCCAGCACATTGACAGCGAGCTGCGACGCCAAGTCCATGGCTGTGGTCATCGTGGAGCCCCTTCGCTCTTCGTCCGGACCGCCGGATCGCTGCAACGCTTGCATCCGTCAAGTGACTACAATCCTGTAGACGGTCTACTGAACTGTAGACGAAATCGGAGTGAGGACCGTTCCCATGACCCACGTGAGTTGTGAGAGGCGGCCGGCCAGCGAGCTTGAGACGGCGGTCATGGTCGCGCTGCGGGACGCCGGGGTCCCGCTCACGCCGGAACGGGTGCGGAGCGAACTCCGCTTCGGCCTAGCCCGGACCACGGTGGCGACGACGCTGCCCCGTCTGTACGAGAAGGGCGTCGTCAGCCGAGAGCATCAGGGGCGCGGTTACGCCTACCTCGCCGTGGAGGACGCCCTGGGTCTGACCGCCCGGCGCATGCACACCGAACTCGACCGGGACACCGACCGGGAGACGGTCCTGGCCCGCTTCGTCGCCCAGCTCAGCTTTGAAGTCATCTCATTTGGTGAGTCGGCGGTAGCAGATGAGGGTGCAGGCGATGGCGGCGAAGGCGAGGAAGTGTTCGGCTTTGCGCTCGTAGCGGCGGTGGAGTCGGCGGCAGCCGGTGAGCCAGGCGACGGACCGTTCTACGACCCAGCGGTGGCGGCCCAGGTGGGTGGAGGACTCGATGCCGCGCCGGGCCAGGCGATGGGTGATGCCCCGGCTGCGGAGCCATTGCCGCAGGTGGCGGTAGTCGTAGCCCTTGTCACCGTGCAGCTTGCCGGGCCTGCGGCGGCGCGGACCGCGTCGCGAACGGATCGGCGGGATACTCCGCACGAGCGGCTCCAGGCCCTGGCTGTCGTGCATGTTCGCACCCGAGATGCCGACCGACAGGGGCAGCCCGGTCCGTTCCGTGATCAAGTGGATCTTCGACCCGTACTTGCCGCGATCTACCGGATTCGGACCTGTCAGATCCCCTTTTTCAGGGCCCGCATGTTCACCGAGTCGATCACGCAGCGGGACCAGTCCAGCTCCCCGCGGGATCCGAGTTCGTCCAGGACCAGGCGATGGAGCTTCGCCCACACCCGGGCCTTGGACCACTCGGCGAAACGCCGGTGGGCTGTCGCTCCCGAAGGTCCGAACGAGGCGGAGGGCAGCTGCTGCCACGTGCAGCCCGACGTGGCCACGAACACGATCGCGGCCAGCACCTCTCGATCCCCGTGCCGACGCCGGCCGCCTCCCTGAGGTCGACTCGGCGCCTCCGGTACCACCCGCTGGAACAACTCCCACAACTCATCCGGCACCAGCCGCTCAACGATCCCCACACCGGAAGCCTACCGAACACTCCAAATGAGATGACTTCTTATCAGGTCCAATATCACGCAAGCTCCAGTGAGTTGAGAGCGAAAGGATGGCGGGCCAGCGGCCCTGGCGCTCGGGGTGTCGAGGCCGTTCAGGCGCGGCGGGCTTGAATGAGTTGGTCGACGACCGGGTCGTCGCCTTGGCGGTGGAGAAGGTCGATCGCCTCGACGGTGAAGCCGTGGTCGGTGAGCACGTCCTCCCACAACCGGGGAGAGAGAACCTTCTCCGAACTACCGCTATGCGACCGTGTAAGCCGCGCCGTCACGGGCCTCCGAACAACGCGTGCCCTGCGGCTTCCGCCCGGCGCGCGCCTGGGATAGTTCCGTCGCCAGTCGGCGGCAACGCGGACTCGCGTCCTTCACTCATTCATCGCCGCCGTACCTGCTGGTGCACCCGCCTCACGGGAGGGCTGCGCCAGGTGAGGTCGCGGCTGTCCACCGGTACTTCAGGGGCATGGGCTGCTCCTCCCGCGCCGACCCTGGGAGGAGCAGCCACTAGATGCGTACGTTACCAGTTGCTAAGATTGGCAATTCATGGATTGCCTAGGAGGTGCGATGCGCGTCACACCGATTCGCGGCGGGAGTGCTCCCGTCCTGCTCTGCTCGGCGTGCGGACTGCTGTGCCGGCCCTCCGCGCTGGACGGCCAGGGACGGTGTTCGCGATGCGAGAGTTCCCGGCCCGGTCGGTACGTGTCCGACGCCAGCCGCAAGCCGGCTCGGACCGGTTTGTTGCGTTTCTGGCAGCGACTGGGGTGGTGGTGAGCGTGCGCTGGGACTTCACGGAGCATGACGGCGTGGGTGTACTGCACCTGTTCGGCTTCCTGGGCCGTCAGGACACGCACCGCTTCGAGGGGGCTGTGGACTGGGTCCGCTCCCGCTCGAACGGCACGCTGGTGCTCGACCTGTCCGGCCTGCTCGGCTGGAGCGAGGAGGGTGAGGCCGCCGTGGTGCGTGCCGCACGGAGCCCGCTGGCCGTGTGCGGACTGCTCGATCGCCCCGCGCCGCTGCTGAGCGGCGACACGAGTGGGCTCATCCGGATCTACTCCGACCTCCGCTCCGCCCTGGCCTACCTGGCCACAGCGTGAGCACACCACCGCTGTACCAGCTCAAGGCCGGCTTCTTTAGACCCTCGGCCATCCGGTGCGCGTCTGCGTGCTGGAACTGCTCAGCCTGCGCGAGTACGCCGTGGGCGAGATGCTTCCCGAGGTCGGCGTCGAAGCCGCCCACCTTTCCCAGCAACTGGCCATCCTGCGCCGCGCGAATCTGGTCGCCACGCGCAGAGAAGGGACCACCATCTACTACCGCCTGACCACCCTCGAGGTGGCCGGCCTGCTGGCCGCTGCCCGCGGCATCCTCGGCGGTGTCCTGGCGGGCCAGGCCGGGCTCCTCGCAGATCTCCAGGCCGCGCCGGCCGCTGACCTCCCACCTCACCCGCGCCCGGCCTGACGCTGCCGCCCTCCTGCTCTTGGAGCCGACGATGCCTTCCTCTACGCCCCCCACCGCCGCCGACGCGATGCTTGCGCCGGAAGTCCAGGTCAGCGATCACACCAGCATTGACAGGGCTTTCGACGTGCTCTGCGGATCCCATACGGAGTTCGTCCTCATCCGTGACGACACGGGGCGGTGCGCCGGCCTCGTCACCCGCGAACAACTCGTCGTTCCCGGAGCGAAGCCCTGGTACGCCGAGAACACCCGCGTCCGTGACATCGCGCCCGACCACAGCCCGTTCGCCCGACCCGGCATGGCGGCCGTGGACGTGGCCGCCGAGATGCGGGAACGCTCGCTGGCGGCCCTGCCCGTCGTCGACGACGACGGCTTTGCCCTGGGCATCGTCACCGCCACGGGGCTGGAGACGGTTCTCGCGGCATCGGCCGGCGGCACGGCCGAGCGGCCCTGATGGTGTGCCGGCCGGCGGCTGGGCCTCGTCCCTTCCCTGCGGTCCGCATGATCGCGGCGTCCTGCGGGCCACCCGAGCGTTTCCCTCTCTCACACCAGGAATGACCCACCATGAGCCAGTGGCTACCGCGCAGACGCCACAGCGGCGAGCGGCGTCCGCCCCTGCCCGGCGCGGCACCCGCCCCCGGGGCGGCGCTTCCGCTGCGGCACGATCCCTTCCAGCACGCCATCGTCGTGGGATACAGCGGATCCCCCTCCGACGAGCACACTCTTGCCTACGCCAGCGGCATGGCGCGCCGAGCCGGCAGGGGGCTGGTGATTGTCCATGTGACCCACCGGCTGCCCAGCCCCGGCTGGTGGGAGGGCGGCGATCCCATGGCTCTCCTGGACCTCCCCGATGACAGCAGCGAGCGCCTGACCGACGCCCTGCTCCGTTCCGGGCAGCTCACGCAGGTGCCCTGGGTCGCCGTCCACACTCGCGGCGACATCCGCCGCGGGCTCGAAGAGATCGGCAGGCGGTATGCGGCGGACGCCATCGTCGTCGGCGCGAGCCGCAGCGTCGCCGCCCGGCTGTTCGGCCGCGTCGGCAGCCGCCTGGCCCGGCAGCCGCACCACCCCGTGATCATCATCCCGTAGCGACGGGCACGTCAATCCGCTTCCGGCGGACGGTGGCGTCATCCCCGAGCGGGCAGGCCCCCGCCAGGATCCTCACCCGGCGTACACTTGAAGAATTCTTCAATTAGGCAGTTGCCGAAATTTCTAGGCGCTGAGGAAGCAGAGGGTCATGGGAGCGAGGTCCCGGATCCGCTCGTGCTCGCAGGGCGAGCCGGTCGACGCCGGTCGGATGCGCAGCGGCCGGTGGCCGAACACCGGGGAGGGCGGGAAGTGAGAGGATGCCGACATTGCTGCACGTCCACCTGCGGGACGGGTTGCGCGCGGCGGGGGCGGCGCGGTGACGGGCCGCGACCGGTTCAGGCCGTGCCAGCGGGTCCGGCCTGCGGCGGCTGTCAGCACCGTGCCGCCACCGGTGGCACGGTACTGCGTGTCTGTAGAGATGGCGCCGGAGGCGGTGACACGGGCCCGTGAGGCAGTGGCAAAGGGCCTCGCCGAGGTCGGCGTCATGGCGGATTCCGCATTCGCCGACGCGGTGCTGCTCGTGGTCAGCGAACTGGTCGCGAATGTGGGGCGGCACGCGCCGCGCTGCCCCATCGCCGACGTGGAACTCACGGTAGGAGCGGGGCACCTCGTCGTCGGCGTCGCGGACGACGAACCCCGGCTTCCCGCTCTGGGGCCCGGCGAGCTGGGTGCGGGACTGCAGTTGGTGGCGGAGCTGGCCGCCGCCCACGGGGGCGGCATCGGCGCGAAGCTGACCGTCAACCGCGACGGCAAGGTCGTCCTGGTCCGCTTCCGCATGCCGTCGTAGCAATCGGTTCTTCCCAGCAGGTCCGTGGAGAGTGCAGGGTGAAGGGAGACGGCACGTGAGTGACGAGACGGCCAAGCGGCCGATAGGCAAGAAGAAGGCCAAAGCCAGGGACCGGGACAGCCGGATCCAGCGCGGGGTCACGATCCGGGCGGGCCTGTACATCTTCGGAACGCACATCGTCGCCGCGTGGGTGATGCTGCTCTTCTACCTCGGCCAGCACAAGTAGCGCCCGAGGACTCAGGATCGTGGACTGGTTCCCCCCGGGCGGAGGGTCTGTCTGCTGGGTTCAGCGGGCAACTCGCTCTGGCCAGTGATCAGTTCGAACACGATCCGGCGCGCCGCGCCCAGGAACTCGGCCGCGTCACCGCCGGCCAGGGCGCAGCTGACGGCAGAGCCCTCCCGGATGGACACCACGATCCCCGAGCGGCGCAGAACGGCCAGTTGCTGGGAGAGGCCGGACGGTTCGACCTCGATCTCGCCGAGCAGGTCACGTACGGGGATGGGGCCGTTCTGCAGCAGTTCCAGGACCCGGACGCGTACCGGGTGTCCGAGCATCCGGAAGAACTCGGCCTCGGCCTGGCAGAGAAAGACCTGCGGGGTAAATCTCTCCCTGCCACAAGCGGCGGGCTGCATCCGGGCCCGTTGGCCCCGGCCGGGCCACCGCCGACAGTCATGCCGACCGATCCTCGTGCATCCGGCGCCTCGCACGCCCATGCAATTGATCTGATTCAGATGTGGCCAGTTGAAGAAGTCTTCAAGTCGTGGGCGTGCGGGGCTCTGGAGTGCGCGGTTTTCTACACGTCCAGTTGGCCCTCGACGGTCCTGAGCTGGTGGCGGGCCATGGCGAGGTTCGATTTCTTCCTGTCGAGCACGAGGTAGAGGAACAAGCCGTTGCCGCTGCCCTTGAGCGGCCGGAGGATGTGGTAGTGGCTGACGAGTGTGATCAGGATGTCCTCGATCTCACCCTTGAGTCCGAGGTGTTCCATGGTGCGGAGCTCGGATCGGATCACGTCCGTGTTGCCCGCCGCCGCAACAGTCAGGTCGAGGTCCTTGCCGCCCCCCAGAGTGCCCAGCGCCATACCGCTGGTGAAGTCGACCAGAGCAGTTCCCAAAGCGCCCTCGATCGACGTCATGATGTCCTTCAGGCAGATCTCCACATTGCTCATGCAGGCATCTCCTCCTTGTCGCTGCGAGACTCGGGCGTAGCCCTCCTCGCCGATGCCCCGGACCTTACGTAGCGCTGTGACCCGGCAGCCCCGTTGTTCCTGTACTGGCCGAGGGAGCCCCGAAAAAGGCGGATGATGCGATGCCTGCGACCGCTCATGCTCGGCGAATGGCGCTCCCGGCAACCCCGATGCCGCCATCGACGAACGGATCATCGATTCATGTGGCGTCCGGTAGAGGCACGGGGCGGCTCCGGCTCCAACGGTCGATCGAGCGCGTGCACGGCGCCGGCGCAGCCAGCTGCTACGGGCGGCGGGCCCGGTCGAGGCCTCACCCCCGTCCCGTCCCATTCGCCCTGCGCTGTACGTGATCTTGAGCTAGTCAGCAGGATTCCTGGCACCCGGTGGTGCGTTGGTGGTCCAAGGAGAGACGCTTCGCTCCCTGCGGGGAGATGCAGGTACGCGGTATGTCCGGGGCTCGGACACGAACCCCAACCCGCGATCTGCGGCGTGGGATTCGTGCGTTGCACGCCGATGGCGCCGGTGATGTGACATCTGCGCGCCGTACTCCGCGCGGTAGGTCGGCAGTCGGGTAGGGCAGCATCTGCTCAGCTTCCGCCTGACCGTGAGGGTTCATCATGCGCTCCATCCGCCGTACCGCGTCGTCCGTGCTGCTCGCCACGGTGTTCCTGGCGGGCTGCTCGTCCGTCTCGCCCGGTACCTCTGACTCGTCCTCAGGCGGTGCTCCGGCGCCGGGTCCGTCGGGCACGGGTGCCCAGGGCGGCGGTTCAGGGCGGTCGATCGCGGTCGGGGCAGGTCCGCAGACGACGTACACGGTGCAGCAGCAGCCGGCCGCGGGCTCCTGCCACTACCGGTATCTCAAGGGGGAGCCGTTGGAGGATCCCACGTGCACGCCGGGCGCGGTCTCCCCGGCTGTCACGCAGGCGAACCTGAAGTCGACGATCTGCCGCAAGGGCGGCTAGACCTCCGGCATCCGCCCCTCCACATCCGTGACGGGCAAGGAGAAGAAGCTGAACGCCGCCTCCTACGGCTTCACCGGCCGTATGAGCGATGCCGAGTACGATCACCTCATTAGCCTCCAGCTGGGCGGGGATCCCAACGACTACCGCAACCTGTGGGTGGAGCCGGCCGACCCCGGCCACCGGAAAGGGTCCGGGGTCAACAACGCGAAGGACCCGGTGGAAACTCCACACCGCGGTCTGTAAGGGCAAGGTCACCCTCGCCGCCGCACAGCAGGCGATCGTCACCGACTGGACGACCGCGCTCAGCAGGCTCGGCCTCAGCTGAAGCACCGCGTAGGGGCGTCAAGCAGGCAAATGCACCGGCGCGGGGGCGACTTCACCGGGAGACGGCGCGCCCGGCACACAGGTATGAGACCGTGGCGGTCATCCGGCCCGTCGCTTCCCCCCGTAGCGGCGGGCCGGACCCGTTTCAGCGGGCGGGCCGATGGTCAGGGCGCGGCCAGCGTCGACGGTGACGGAGCCAGCGAGCCCGTAAGAGGATGCGCCAAGGCCCGGGCGGGGCAGCCCGGGCCAGCCGGGATACCGCCGCCCTCCGAGTTCTGACAACGCCGGCAAACCGCGGACTGCTCAGCCGCCGGAGCGTCAGAAACGCTGCGGCAAAGGGAAATTCACTCACCGGTATTTCCCCGTGTAGCGGCTGCCGCGCTGTGCTGTACGCATCCCCGGCGATCGGTCGGTGCGGTCGGGTAAGCCGGATCACTGAGTGTTCGCCGTCTTCGAACATGCAGGTCGGAGGCTCTGGCGTGGCGCTCGCTCGGGGTACTCATGGTGATCACGGGCGGGAGTCGGCGATTTTGATCATCCGTCATGTCATCGGTCGAGACAGTTGCATTTGGGTCACTGAACCCAACCCAGCCGGCCGGGTTGTTAATTTCACGTAATCGCTCGCGGCGGCACGGCCCGAAGGGCACATCAGCCCCCAGCGTCATCTCCCGGTGCGGTACGCTCCCGCGGCCAGCGACGGCGTCCGCGAGGGGCGCAGCCAGGTTCCCGTTGTATGTAGTGTGCGGAAATGACAAGAAGCGAGCGGCTCGCGGAGCAGTTGGACTGGCACTGGCGCACGAACCTGCGGCCGCGGCTGGAGGGTCTTACCGATGAGGAGTACTTCTGGGAGCCGGTGCGCGGCTGCTGGAGCATCCGCCCACGTGGCACGTCGGCCGGACCGATGTCGGAAGGTTCGGGGGAATGGACGATGGACTTCGCGTCCCCTGGCCCGGTGCCGGCGCCGGTGACCACGATTGCCTGGCGGCTGGCACACCTCATCGTCTCCTGCCTGGGCTATCGGGTCGGATGGTACTTCGGCGGCCAGGACGTCGACTCCCAGACATTCGCCTACGCAGAGACCGCTGACGAGGCGCTGAAACAGCTCGACGAGATGTATGGGAGATGGAACGAGGGGGTCCGCGCGCTCTCGGACGCCGACCTGGAGAATCCACCCACGGTGGGTCCCGAGCGGTTTCCCATGGAGAACAGGGTCCTGCACGTCAACAGGGAGCTGATCCATCACGGCGCTGAGATTTCCCTGCTGCGCGACCTCTACCGCTGGCAGGACGGAGCCGTACCGCACCGGATATGACTTTTCGGCAACCGGCGATCGAGCTTCGGAAACCTACGTGGACTCCGTGACGCTCCGTGGCTGCGAGCTTCACTGTGCCTGATCGCCCCAACCGGCCATTGAGTGCCTCAGACGGCCACGATGCGCCCTGCTGCGGCAGGGGCCTGATGGGGTGTCGGCCCGCGCTCAGCGCGACGGAGGCTTCAGCGCGCCGAGTTGTAGCAGCATCGCCAAGTCGTCGCGTACCGCCCAGCGTTCGGCGATCCGTCCGTCGACCAGTCGGTAGGCGAAGGCGACGTCTCGTCGGTAGGTCCCGCCCGGCACGTCGAAGCCTCGGAACGTGCCTCCGGGCCACTCGTGCTCTCGCACGCCGAACTGGACGACCATGTCTCCCTCCGCGACGATGCGTGACTCCACCCAACGGGCCGGATGCTGGTCACGGCGGGCCCGCAGCAGGAACTGCCGCGTGCCCTCGATCCCGGTCGGCATGCCGGGTGCCAGTGCGTGGTTGACCATGTCGGGTGTGCACAGCGCATCCAGCCGGCCAAGATCGCCCACACCGTTGCCCAGCTCGTCCAACTCGCGAACGGCCGCCTTGTTGCGCTCCGTATCCACCCTGTCGAGTGTTCAGCAGTCCCCCGTCGAGCACAACGCGATCGCCGAGGTGACACGCTCAGCTTGGCTCTGAAGTCCCTATAGATCGTCAAGTGGCGGGGCCGGTAGCTCGATGGGGAAATCAGCGATGGCTGTTACAGCGAGAGGCTGGCACGCGGCGAGGGCGTCTACCGGCTGCAGCGATCCGACGGTCACACTGGAGCTCGCGCGGCGGCGTCGCGAGGCGGAGACGGGACCGGTCAGCGGGCTCGGCCGGCTGGCTCTGCGCGCTGGAGCTGACCGACGACCTGTGCCGGGATTCGCTGCGGCGGGGCGATGCCGTTGCCTTCGCCCGCCAGTGCGCCTGTGGGGCCGAGCTGCGTGAGTTCTGTCCCTGCGCGCGGCTGGCCGACGGGTGAGTCCTGAGGGCGCTGTCTCCGCAGGACGGAACTCGGCTGATCCCACGACCTATAATTGAAGAGTTCTTCAATTGGTTAGTTGCGGTGGTCGATAGGTAATGCAGTGTATGGAGGTCGGGGTGGGTGAGGTCGTCGAAGCGCTGCTGGCGCGGGTGCGGGCGGCCCGGGCAGGGCTGGCGGCTGCCGTGGCGGCCGAGGATCCGTATGCCGTAGCGGTGGCGCAGGACGAGCTGGACGACGCGGTGCGGTTCGCCCGCCGGCACGGTCTCGATGTCACGGTGGCAGGGACGGATGAGGAGTGATCGGCATGTCGGTTCCTCTGTACGAGGCGAAGGCGGAGTTCTTCCGCATGCTCGGGCATCCGGTGCGCATCCGGGTGTTGGAGCTGCTGCAGGACGGGCCGATGCCGGTGCGCGACCTGCTGGCCGCCATCGAGGTCGAGCCGTCGAACCTGTCGCAGCAGCTGGCCGTGCTGCGCCGCTCCGGCATCGTGACCGCCACCAGGAACGGGTCCACCGTGGTGTACGAGCTGGCGGGCGGGGACGTGGCCGAGCTGCTGGCCGCCGCACGCCGGATCCTGTCCGTGCTGCTGACGGGCCAACAGGAACTGCTGGACGAGCTGCGCACGGCGGAGTCGACGCGGTGACGGGCGGGCACCCGTTCCGGCCGTGGCGCAGACACCGGCCCGCGGCGGCGATCGAGCATGTGCCGTCGCCGGTGCGCCGTCACATCGTGTCGGTACCGGTGGGGCCGGACGCTGTGCGCCAGGCCCGTGAGGCGATGACCCAGCGCTTCAGTGAGGTCGGTGTTGCGTCGGACTCCGTGTTCGCGGACGCGGTGCTGCTGGTGGTCAGCGAGCTGGTCACCAATGTGCTGCGGCACGCGCCCCGCTCCCCGGTCGCGGACGTGGGGATGACGGTCGGCGCGGGGCAGCTGGTGGTCAGCGTCGCCGACGCCGAGCCGTGCCTGCCCGATCTCGAACCGGGCGCGATGGGGGCTGGGCTGGAGCTGGTGGCGGAGTTGGCCGGCGAGTACGACGGTGACGTCAGCGCGGAACCGGCCGTCGGCCGTGACGGCAAGGTGGTTCTTGTCCGCTTCGGTCTGCCATCGCGGGCCATGGACACGCCCAGGTCGAGGGAAGCAATGAGATGGCCCGGTGCGTGACGAGTCCGGGACGGCCGAGCAGCCGGAGAGTACGCGGCGCAGCGCGACGACCAGGGACCGTGAGTGGCGGATTGGGCGCGGTGTCGCGATCCGGGCGGACTTCTGCATTTTCGGCACCCAATCTGTTCGCCGGGTTCGTATGGATGCTCTTCTACCTCTACCTCGGCGAACATGCACACAAGTGACCGGGCAGCCGACGGCTCGGCTGCCCAGTGGGAGGCCCGCCGCGTAATGGGGGCCGACCGGACCCTGTACGACCACCAGGGCATCGGCGAAGGTGTGGATCGACGGAGCCGGTGGGCGGTCGTTCCTCTCCCGCATACGGCCGCCCATGCCGCCCACCCGGCGGACTACCCTGGACTGGGATTGAAGATTTTTTCAATTTGCTAGTTGCTGTGGACAGCATGGTTGGGGAGAGAGGACTGCCGAGGGTGATCGCTGTTGTGGGGCATGCGGATCTCGCGCCCTGGACCCTGGCCCTGCTGGAGGAGGAGCTGCGCGCGCGGCTGGCCCGGTGTGCCGAGGCGGGCCGGACGGGCCTGGTCCGGGTCGGGCAGGGTCTCCCGGTGGCGTTCGGGCGGGCCGCTCAGCAGGCCGGGCTTGCGCTGGTGGCCGTGGTGCCCACCCTCAACCGTGTGCCCGCTCTGCTGCGGGAGCGGGATAGACGGGCGACCGGGGAGTTGCTGCTCCTCTCCCAGCAGGTGCGGCTGGTGGAATACGACCCGGCGGACCGGGATGCCTGCGTGCGCGCCGACGAGCGGCTGCTGCGCGCGTGTGCACGAGTGGTGGCGATCTGGGACGGCACCGCCTCCAACGGCCGTGACAGCACAGCACACTTGGTGGCCTACGCGCGCAGCCGTGGCATCGACGTCGAGGTGGTGTGGCCTGACGGCGCCGAGCGGCTGCCGCGGCTGGGAGAGGAGTCGTCATGACGGCCGGTAGTCCGCAGCGGGTTCGCATGGTCGAATTGGGCCGGGGCGAGGCGCTGAAGCTGCTGGCCGAGGCGCCGCTGGGCCGAGTGGTCTTCTCCCACCAGACGCTGCCCGCGATCCGCCCGGTCAACCACCTCGTGGAGGCGAACGATGACATCGTCATCCGCACGCACACTGGGGCCGCCCTGCGCGGTCGGAGATGGTGGCCTACGAGGCCGACGATCTCGACCCGGCCACCCGCACCGGCTGGAGCGTGGTCGTCACCGGCGCCGCCGGCCCCGTGACGGACCCCGCCGAACTCGCCCGCTACCGGACACAGCTCACGCCCTGGGTCGACACGGAGATGGAGCATGTGGTGCGCATCCACGCCGACATCGTGACCGGGTACCGGCTCGTGGAGCGCGACGCAGGCGCCTGACGAATCGGCTGGTGAGGGTGCTGTCGGCGGGTCGGGAGCCGGCTCGCGTGTGGCGGCACCGGACAGGGAATTACGTGGGCTCCCAGGTCGCTGGCAGGATCTCGGAATGGCTTCGATCTCCCCAATACCCCCGGTTGCTCCCGTGCCCTGCGTCGTTCCCGCCGGCCGGATGGCCCGGACGCCTCAGCCTCTGCTCGCCCTGCCCGGCGGGCTGGAGTTGCGCCCGTGGCATTCTCGGGACGCTGGCGTCCTCGTGGCCGCCGGCCAGGATTCTGCCATCCGGAAGTGGAACCGCCTGGTCGTGGCGTCATCGGATGACGCGCGCCGGAGGATCGAGCGCATGCACGAACGGTGGCGGGCCGAGGAGGCCGCGATCTGGGCCATCGCCCGGGCGGACACAGGCGAGGCCGTGGGTCTGATCGGCTGGGGCGACATCGACCTCGACGACGGCAACGCCGAGATCGTTTACTGGGTTCTGCCCGCGGCACGCGGTGGCGGTGTCGTCGTCGAGGCGACCAAGCGGCTCAGCCGGTGGGCCCTTGAGGACCTGGGCCTGCACCGCCTGCGCCTGTGCCACTCGACCGCGAACCCGGCGTCCTGCCGGGTGGCGGAGAAGGCCGGCTACTCCTTCGAAGGTACCCAGCGCAGCGCGCTGCTGCACGAGGACGGGTGGCACGACGAGCACCTGCACTCCCTGGTGCAGGGAGACATCTGAGGCGTCTACAGGTCGTTGCCCGCGTAGGAGAGATTGAAGCTCTTGTTGGTCAGCGGGAAGTCCGGGACGATCGTGTCGCTCAACGCGACCGGCAGCGCGGGCCAGTTGAAGAAGGACGGGTCGACCGGCTTGACCCGTTTCAGGGTGCCGTCGGCGGCGAGTTCGACGCGCGTGGCGATGGTGCCGCGCCAGCCCTCGACGAGGCCGACGCCGCTACGAGGGCCTGCCCCCGCAGCGGGCGCGGGGCCGAGGACCGGGCCGGTGGCGACGCAGTCGCGCAGTTCCCGGATCAGTGTGAGGGAGGCGTCGATCTCTTCGGCGCGGACCAGGAAGCGGGCCAGGACGTCGCCGTTGGTGTGGACGGGGACGTTCGCGGGGTGCCCGTGCGGGGCGAAGGGGTGGGCGATCCGGGCGTCCTGGTCAAGGCCGCTGGCGCGGGCGACGTAGCCGAGGCAGCCGATGTCGCGCGCGGCCTCGGTGCGCAGGATCGCGGTGCCGGTGAACCGGTCGTGCACGGTGGAGTGGCCGAGCGCCAGCCGGACGATGTCGCGGATGTCGTCGCCGATGGCCTCCAACTGCGTAGGACTGGGCAGGGTGCGCAGGGCGCTGCCGCCGGGGATGACACCGCCGCGCAGCAGCCGGTGTCCGGTCACCGTGTCGTTGAGGCGCAGGAGTTGTTCGCGCACGCGCTGGGCGTGGGCGTTGAGGATGCCGTGGCCGACGTCGTTGCAGAGCATGCCGAGGTCGGCCACGTGGTTGTGGAGGCGTTCGAGTTCGAGCAGCAACGCGCGGGCGCACTGGGCCTGTTCGGGGACGGCGGTGCCGGTGGCCTCCTCGACGGCCAGGCAGTACGCGAGGGCGTGGCCGACGGCGGTGTCGCCGCTGATGCGCTCGGCCAGCGGCAGCCCGGCCGCGACGCTACGGCCCTGGAAGAGTTTCTCGATGCCCTTGTGGACGAACCAGAGGCGGGCCTTGAGTTTGAGGATGGTCTCGCCGACGACGGAGAAGCGGAAGTGGCCGGGTTCGATGATCCCGGCGTGGACGGGGCCGACGGGGATTTCGTAGACGCCGTCGCCGGTGACTTCCAGGAAGGGGTAGGGGCCTTCCTGTTCGCTGAAGGCGGGCGGGTTGCCGGCGTCGGGGTGCATCGGGTACCAGCCCTTGGGCCAGTGGAAGTGTCGGACCAGGCGGCGTGGTTGGGGGTGGTCGAGGGGCACGATGCCGTGCAGGTCGTGCATCTCGCGCTCGAACCGGCCTGCGGGGAAAGACAGATGGGCCAGGCTGGGCACCTCGGGGTGGCCGGGGTTGAGGCGTACGTGGAGCTCGATGCGGGTGTCGGGTGGGCCGGAGACGAAGAGGTAGACCAGGCGTACGGCGTCCTCGTCGTGGTGCGCGGCAACCAGGGCCAGGCGGTGCCCCTCGCGCAGCAGCGCCTCGGCCCGCTTGCGCAGTTCGCTGGTGTTCACCTCGTGCACGGTGCGCATCGGTCAGGGCCTTTCCAGGACGGCGGCGGCCTGGGTGAGCAAGTGGCCCAGCGGGCCGGTGGCGATGCCGAGAGCGGCGCAGGCCGCCAGACCGGCAGCGAGGGGCCACAGGGCAGAGGGTCTTTCCCCGGTCGCCTCCGCGGGCCCCAGCAGCATGCGCGCGGTGCGGGTGGCGAATGCGGCGAAGGCGACCAGGACCAGCAGGAGGGCGGTGGCCGTGGCCCACCCGAGGCCCGCTCCGGCGGCGAATCCGGCGCGGGCGATGCCCAGTTCGGAGGCGAAGAGGCTGAACGGCGGGAAGCCCAGCAGCGCCACGACAGCGAGCCCGAACAGTGCGCCCAGCCAGGGCGTTCGAGCGAGCAGCCCGCGCACCCGGCCGATCTTCGTCGTGTCGCGCAGGTGCAGGATCTGCCCCGAGGCGCAGAACGCGGTGGCCTTGGCGAGTCCGTGCCCGGCGATGTGCAGCAGGGCGGCGGACAGAGCGAGCGGGCTGCCGATCGCCGTGGCGAGGGCGATCAGGCTCATGTGTTCCATGCTGGAGTAGGCCAGCATCCGCTTGTAGTCGCGCTGGGCCAGCAGCAGGCCGGCGGCGACGGTGAGGGTCAGCAGGGCGATTCCGGCCAGCAGGACACGGGTGAAGTCCGGGCCCAGGGCCGCATCCGCGATGACGCGGTAGCGCAGGATCGCGGCGAAGGCGACGGACAGCAGAACGCCGGACATCAGGGCGGAAACGGGGGCGGGTGCCTGGCTGTGCGCGTCGGGCAGCCACGCGTGCAGCGGGACCAGGCCCGCCTTGGCGCCGTAGCCGAGGACCACCAGGCTGATGCCGAGCCGGGTGACGGCCGGGTCGAGCCGGTCCGCCTGGGCCACCAGCGTGGGCCAGTCCAGCGCCCACGCCTCGGCGATGCCCGCCTGCCGGGCCGCGTAATACAGGAGCACGGTGCCCAGGAAGGCGAGCGCGATGCCCGCCGAGCAGATCACCACGTACTTCCACGCGGCCTCCACAGATGTACGGGTGCGGCGGTGGCCGACCAGGAACGCCGTGACCACGGTGGTCGCCTCGATCGCCACCCACAGCACACCGAGGTTCGCGCTCACCACGGCCAGGCACATCGCGCCCAGGAACGTCTGGACCAGCATGTGGTAGCGCCACACGGTCCAGGCCGTCGCGTCCCCGCCGGCCCGCTCCGCCGCCAGATGCGCGGGCGCCGAAGCACAGGCGATGAACGCGACGGCGCCGACGACCAGCAGCATCCACACGGTCAGCGCGTCGGCCCGCAGCAGCCCGGAGTACGCGGACACCCACCCGCCGTCGACTCGCTCCGCAGCCAGCAGTGCCGCGCAGGTGAGGATCACCGTCGGGGAGGCCAGTGCGGCCCAGTCGGACGGGTGACGGGCCCGCGCCGGGGAGGCGACGGCCGGCTTCCCGGGTGGGGAAGCGGCTGCCGCTTCTTTCCTCTCCGGAAGGCCCGCAACGCCCGCCGCAGTGAGCACAGGGGCTTTCCGCACCCGGGGTGGACGGCTCTCCTGCGTGCGCCGGACCGCCGGCAGCCCGCGCGGCACCTCATGCCTGACGAACCCGGTGAGCGCGTACCCGGCGGCCACGGCCAGCGGAACGGCGGCGGGCGCGGTCAGCAACAGCGCGGTGGTGGCGGTCATCAGTCGTGCAGCTCCCGCAGGTCGTCGATGTCGGTGGTGCCGAACGCCTCCCGCACCCGCACGGTGAGCAGTTGCAACACCAGGACGGCGAGCAGCACGTCGAAGGAGACGCCGAGTTCGACGATCAGCGGCACCCCGGAGGCGGCCAGGAAGGCGGTCGCCGTGATGCCGTTGTCCAGCAGCAGGAAGCCGACCACCTGGGCGAGCGCACGGCGCCGGGTGACCAGCACGAAAAAGCCGATCAGGACCACGGCCAGGCCCACCGGCAGCGCACGGGTGGCGGGCGTGGGATCCAGCTCGACCAGGGGACGGGCGACGGCGTAGGCGAGGAGGGTCAGCGCGGCGGCGGTCAGCAGGGACGCAGCGACATTGACCAGCGGCTGGGTCTCGCGCGCCTCCTCGTGTCCCTCATGGCTGCCGTCCCGCTCGGCGACGAATGCCTTGAGGGCGCGGCGGATCAGGTAGGGCAGCAGGCCGGCCCGCAGCGCTCCTATCCCCACCGCCACCACGAGCAGGCCCCACCGGCCCTCGTACAGTCCCAGGAGCAGGGCGATCGCCGCGAGTGCGACGCCCTGGAGCGCGAAGAGCCGGACGATGGCGGCGAGTTCGCGCCGCCACAGCACCACCACGGCGGCCAGCAGGAACGCCCCGCAGGCCAGGTCGAGCAGCTGGGTGAACAGGCCCTCGCTCATCGCGCTCCTCCCTCTGCGCCCAGGAAGTAGGAGGCCGTCACCGCGAGCAGCGCCAACAGGAAAGACCCGGCGAGGAGTTCGGGCACCCGGAACAGCCGGAGTTTGGCCCAGAACACCTCCGCCGCCGCCAGCGCCATGCCCAGGACCATCACCTTGAGCACCACCAGCAGCAGGGCGAGCAGCACGGCGGTGAGCGAGGCGCCGGTGGCGATGCCCCACGGTGCGAACAGCGAGGCCAGCAGCCCCAGCAGCACGGTCAGCCGCAGCTGGGCACCGAACTCCACCATGGCCAGGTCGGGCCCGGCGTATTCGAGGACCATCGCCTCGTGGACCATGGTCAGTTCCAGGTGGGTGGAGGGGTTGTCGACCGGCAGCCGGCCGCTCTCGGCCAGCACCGCCACCGCGAGCGCGGCGATCGCCAGCAGTCCGGCCGGAGAGGTGAGGCGGGCGGGCTGGTCGGCGGCTCCGGCGACGATGACCGGGAGGTTCGTCGACCCGGCCGGTATCGACAGCGCGAACACCGCCACCAGGATGGTGGGTTCGACCAGCGCGGCGATGGTCATCTCCCGGGAGGCACCCATCCCGCCGAACGCGGTACCGGTGTCCAACCCCGCGAGCGCCAGCGCCAGCGTGCCGAGCGCCAACAGCGACACCACCAGGATCAGGTCCGCGCGCGCCCGCACCGGCGTGTCGGTGGAGACCAGCGGCACCAGGACGGCCAGCACCAGCGAGGTGGCGACCAACAGGGGCGGCGCCCAGCGGAACGCGGGGCCGGTGCCGATAGGGGTGATCGGTTCCTTGCGCAGCAGCTTGCGAACGTCCCGCCAGGGCTGGAGCACCCCGGCGCCGGCCCGCCCCTCCAAGCGGGCTCTCGTCTGCCGCATCAGCCCGGTCAGCAGGGGCGCCCCGGCCACCACCACGCCCACCTGGAGGACGATCGCTGTGTATCCGACCGTGTTCACCAGCCCACCACCAACACCACCAGCAGGGCGACCAGCCCGAAGAAGCCGTAACCGAGATAGGCGTGCACGCTGCCGCCCGCCAGGCGTCGCGCCGACTGCCCGGCCGCAGCGAGGAAGTCGAGGACCGGCCGGTACAGGCGGTGCTCGATCCGGTCGGGCACCCGGTTGCGGAAAGCCACCCGCTCCACGAGATACGCCGACTCGCGCACCGGCGTGACATCCACGTCCTGCTCCGGGGCGAGCACGTCGTCGAAGACCCGCTGCAGCGGCTCCGCGAACGAGGTTGCGGTATACGCCATCCGCGGCGTCGGCGCCCCGCCCCCGCAGTCCCACAGCCGAGCGTTCAACCGCCGCCGCTGACGCCGCGACGCCCACCTCGTCGTCGCAGTGACCGCGCCCAGCGCCACCGTGAGCGCCGCCACCACCCACAGCGGGGACAGCGAGGCGGATACCTCGTCCAGGCGCACCCGCAGTCCGCCGCCGGATACCGGGTGCGTCCCGGCGAAGCCGACCGCTGCCACCGCGCGGTCCAGGCCGTCGCCCAGCAGCCCCGGCACCAGGGCCAGCGCCGTACACAGGGCCGCGAGCAGCCCCATCCCGGCCAGCATCAGCAGCGGCGACTCCTGTGCCGCGGCGGCCTGTGCGGTGCGCGGCCGGGCGAAAAAGCCCACACCGAGCGCCTTGACGAACACCGCCGCCGCCAGCCCCGCCGACAGGGCGATCACCGCCACCGCCAGCGGCAGCACGATCGCCGTGGTCACCCCGGGCACCGCCAGCCCGTGGATCATCGACTGCAGCAGCAGCCACTCGCTGACGAACCCGTTGCCCGGCGGCAGCGCCACCGCCCCCAGCGCACCGAGGGCGAACAGTCCCGCCGTTATGGGCATCCGGGCCCGCAGCCCGCCCAGCAGATCCAGGTTCCGCTCCCCGGTGGCCCGCAGCACCGAGCCCGCCGCGCAGAACAACAGGGCCTTGAACGCCGAGTGGTTGACCACGTGCAGCAGCGCCGCCGCGAGCGCCAGCCCGGCCAACGCCTTGTCACCGGCGTGGGCGAACAGCCCGGCCGCCCCGACACCGAGCACGACCAGCCCCATGTTCTCCGAGGTCGAGTACGCCAGCAGCCGCTTGAGATCCGAGGCCATCGCGGCCTGCAGGATCCCGTACACCGCCGACAGCCCGCCCATCGCCATCACCAGCAGCCACCACCAGGCCGGCCCTCCGCCCAGCAGATCGAACCCGACCCGCACCAACCCGTAGACACCGAGGTTCACCATGGCCGCACTCATCAACGCCGAGACCACGCTGGGCGCCTCCGGGTGCGCCCGGGGCAGCCACGCGTGCAGCGGCACCAGACCCGCCTTCGACGTGAACGCCACCGCCGTGAGCACGAACACGAGCCCGCGCACGGTCGGCGACATCCCCGCGGTGCCGGTGCGCAGGGCGGCGAACGTCTCTCCGCCGGCCTGCGACGCATACACGGACAGGCCCGCGAACAGCAGGACAAGGCCCAGGTGGGTCATCACGGCATACCAGACGGCCGCCTCGCGCACCGACGCTCGCGCCCTGTGCTCGGCCATCACGAGGAACAGCGAGGTCAGCGCCATCAGCTCCCACAGCAGCAGGAACGTCGAGACCGAGGCCGCCGCCGGCACCAGCACGAGGGTCAGTGCGAACAGCGGCAGGAGCCCCTGCGCGCCCCGCGAGCCGAAGCCCTGCGCGCCGTGCCCGGCCACATAGCCGACACCGTAGACGGCCACCGCCGCCACCACGGCCCCGGCCACCGCCATGAACAGTCCGGACAGAGCGTCCACCGCGAAGTGCGTCCCAGCCAGCGGGAGCAGCCCGGGAATTTCGGCCGACCAGCGGCTTCCGCCCAGAGCGGCCACACCCGACGCACCACCCGCCACCCCCACACCCGCTGTCAACACACCCACCACCGCACCCCGGCCCCGCTGCGGCAGCACCAGCCCGGCCGCAGCGCCCGCCACGCCCAGTCCGGTGGCCGTCGCGAGGGCGGCCGGGATCAAGCTCACCGTCCGGTCACTCTCCGCAGCGCGGCGACGATCTCGTCCGGCCGCGGCGGGCACCCGGGCACCACCAGATCGACCGGTACGACATCGGAGACGGCGCCCTCGACGCCGTAACCGCCCGCGAACTCCCCGCAGTTGATCGCACAGTCCCCGACCGCGACCACCAGCCGCGGCTCCGGCATCGCGGCGACCGTACGGCGCAGCGGCTCGGCCATGTTCCGCGTGACCGGCCCCGTGACCAGGGCCACGTCCGCGTGCCGGGGCGAGGCCACCAGACGGGCACCGTACCGCTCGGCGTCGTAGACCGGGTTGAAGGCGCCCGCGATCTCGATCTCACAGCCGTTGCAGGACCCCGCGTCCACACAGCGCACCTGCACCGAGCCGCCGAACTCCCTGGCCGCGGGAAGCTGTTCACCCTCCGGCCGGGGCGGGGCGGGCTCGGCCACCCGCCCGGTGTCCCGGATCTTGCGCAACAGGCCCATGAACCCTCCCTGACACGGTGAGGACTTGCTCGTGGGTGTCCAACCGGCCACCCACGAGCGGAGTTACAGCATTTGGCGGTCGAGGCGGCCGCCTCCCGCACCAGGGAGCACTGTCAACTCCCGAAAGACGGCCGCCGGTTGAGGGGCCGCCGCTACGACGGCGGTTTGGCCTGCGCCTGGGCGGCCTGCAGGTCGGCGAGGAGTTCGGCCTGCCCGGCGAGCACGCCGGACAGGATGGTGCGGGCGACCCGGAGCAGCTCGGCGATGTCAGGGCTGGTCAGCGAGTAGTACACGGTGGAACCCTCCTTGCGGGTCACCACCAGGTTCGCCCGCCGCAGCACCGCCAGTTGCTGGGAGAGGTGGGCGGCCTCGATGCCCACCTCGGGCAGCATCTCCGCCACCGCGTGCTCGCGCTCGCTCAGCAGCTCCAGCACCCGGATGCGGGCCGGATGGCCGAGCGTCTTGAAGAACTCGGCCTTCAGCTGGTACAGCGGCGTACTCATCGTGTCGTCCCCTCCCCGGTCCAGCAGCACGGCCGCACCCGACCGTCCTCGGCCCATCGCATCCACCCACTCATCACACACATGCGGCCATCCTCACCTGCGGCCACGGTCACACCGAATCCGCGCACGAGAACCCAGCTGCCCGAAACCAGCGGCAACGACCTCAACAATTGCTAACATTAGCAAGTCCATACGTGTTGCGAGGGAGGCTTGCGTGAGAATCATTCCGCTGCGCGGCCCCGGGGTCGCCTGGTACAAGTGCCCCGCCTGCCGCCTCAAGTGCCGCCCTACCGCCGTCGGCCCGGAGGGCGCGTGCCCCCGGTGCGGGCACTCCCACATGATGCGGCTGTCCTTCGGCGGCCGGGGCGCGGCGTCCGAGCCGCCCGGCGGCCGGAACTGACCGCAGCGGCACAGGGG
>NZ_JBLTJC010000052.1:0-41127 GCF_048158785.1 Streptomyces colwelliae
AGACGGGTAAGGGGCTGCTGCGCAGCCCCCCAGAGCAACGCCCCCGCTTCGCGGGGGCGTTGAACCGATCCGCGTTGCGGATCGGGCCCGGCTTCGCCGGGCTAGCTTTTCCTCCGCTTCGCTTCGAAAAAGTACCCGTCAGCTTCGCTGACTGAGACAGGCAGGTCGCTTCGCTCTCCTGCCTGTTGAGCTTCCGGCTTCGCCTCCAGCTCGGAGCCCCGCTAACGCGGGCCCGGCTGGCTGCCACGCCAGAGCATCGCTTCCTTCGTTGAAAAGTTTCTGCGATTCCGGATTTGGGGCTTGTGCCTTCCTCGATGACCTGCACGCTCCACGGCCCGGAGGGTTGATCTTCAGCCAGTTTGCTGATGCTTATGAGGACAATGTCGAATTCTGCATATTCTCCTGGCGGTGTGCACCGCGAGATGCTGGTGGTTCATAGCAGTTGGGGGGACGCATGAGCAGTGGGACGGCTGGTTCGGTGGCGCTTCTGTTCGGTGAGGCTGAGGGACGTATTCGCGTCTCTGCCCTGACGCCGCACCGGGACCGACAACGCATGCGTGCCATTCGGAGTACCGGCCACGGCCGAACAGTGGTCGTTCCACCAGCCGCCGCACCCACTCCGCGTTCGTCAGATCACCCCGCCCCACACCAAGACCAACGAGACAGCGACCCGACAGCCACACGACCCACCAGACAGAACCTAGCCCCTCCTCGGGCTCAACGGGTTCCCCCGCAACACCAGCCCAGCGATCACGCCGCCCGGACGCCGCACCCCCGCTGAATAGCTACGGGCCGAACGCCCTCTGGGATAAGCATCGTTGGATCGCTACCTTTGCGTCCGGTTCTGTTCCCACACAGGTCTTCGACGAAAGCCGACCCAAACAAAGGATGTGTATGTCCGGCATAGCCAAATCAACGTCGCACGATCCCCAAGAGATTGTCCGTCAGGTACGGGCGGGCACGCTCAGCCGGCGGGGACTGCTCAAGATGTTCGGCGTGTCCGCGGCGTCTGCCGGGCTGATGGCAGCCGGGCAGACGCGCAGTTCCGCACGCGGCAACCTCTACGACTACGTCATCGTGGGAGCAGGCTCAGCAGGCTGTACGCTGGCCGCCCGCTTACTGGCGGATTCACAAGCGAGTGTGCTGCTGATCGAGGCGGGCGGGTCCAATGACCTACCGGAAGTGCGGGATTTCACGAAAGCGGGCACGCTGACCGCCCCGGGTTCCCCCCTCAACTGGCCGCTCCAGTCGGAGCCGCAGCCCGCCCTGATGAACAGACCTCAGTCATTCGTGTGCGGCAAACTCGCGGGCGGCAGCAGTTCAATCAACGGGATGGTATGGGTCCTCGGCAATCCGGCCGACTACGACAATTGGGCCAAGCAAGGAGCTGAGGGCTGGGACTACGCGAATGTGCGCCCATCGCTCGACGCGTTGACCGGACCGATCCTCCCGTCGGACGAGCTGACGCGGCGTAACGCCCTTTCACGCGCCACTCTGTCAGCCGCCGTCGACCTCGGCTACCCGTACAACCCCGACTACAACGGCGCCAGCCAGTTCGGTGTCGGCTATACCCGGCTCAACGTGCTCAACGGCATCCGTCAGGACGCGTTCACCACGTTCCTCGCTCCGCATCTCACCGATCCTCGACTGACAGTCGTGACGGACGCTCACGTCACACGATTGACGTTCGACAGCCAGAACGTCATCGACCGCGTCGTCATCGAGTCGGGCGAGGGCCAGTACACCGTCAAGGCCGAGCAAGAAGTCATCGTCAGCACGGGTTCGGTGCACACCGCTCAGCTGCTTCAGCTGTCCGGCATCGGCGCGGCGGGTGACCTGGAGCCGCACGGCATCGACGTCGTGACCGACCTGCCCGGTGTAGGTGCGAACCTGCACGATCACCTGATCTCCGTCGTTTCGAGAGGGCTCAGGGTTCCCGAGCCGGAGTCCCACATCACCGCCATGGACGTCAACATCTTCACCGGCAGCGGCCGGGTGCCGGGGGCGCCCCGGTTCGAGTTCCAGACCTACTACTCGCGCGTCGGTTACGCGCCGGCTCCGGACGAGTCCATGTCGATCGGCGTGATGAACTTGCACCCGACCAGCCGTGGTTACGTCAAGTTGCGCTCAGCCGACCCATACACCCCACCCGTGATCCAGCCGAACTTCCTCCAGACGCAGGAGGACCTTGAGAACTCCCTCGAAGGCTTCGAACTCTCCCTGGAGCTGATGGGCGCAGAGGGACTCCGTGAGTGGGTAAAGGACGAGAACGCCGTGCCTGACACACCTATCACGACCAGAGAGGAAAGAATCGCCGCGCTGCGCGCCTTCTCCCAGTCCGACTTCCACGCGGTGGGCACGTGCCGCATGGGCATCGACGCACTCGCCGTCGTCGATCCCCAGTTGCGCGTGCGGGGAGTCGGCGGACTGCGTCTGGCCAGCGCCGCGATTATGCCGAGCATCACCTCGGGCAACACCAACGCCCCGTCCATGATGATCGGCGACCGTTGCGGAAGGCTCATACTGGGCCGCGGGTGACGTGGATGTAGCAGGCTGGCGTCAGCCGCAGGACGTGCCGTCTCTCTGGCCCAAGCCGCATAGCCCGTGGCTTGGGCCGGGGTAGTTGACGTTGTGTTTACTGCTGTCTCGTAGGCGATGAGGCTGCGTTGTCCGAGGCGGGAGTGACGGCGTCGGGTGTTGTAGCGGTTGAGCCAGCCGAATGCGTCGAGGCGGGCGTCGCGTTCACTGGACCAGGTCTTGCGGCCCTGGAACGTCTCGCGTTTGAACGTCGCGTTGAAGGACTCGGCGAGTGCGTTGTCCGCGCTGGAGCCGATCGCGCTCATGGACTGGCGAACGCCGGCCTGGCGGCAGGCGTCGGCGAAGGCCCGGCTGGTGTACTGGGCTCCGTAGTCGGTGTGCAGGACCCCTCCGGCAAGGCTGCCGCGCGTCCGTTCAGCGGCGGCCAAGGCGTCAGTGACGAGACCGGTGCGCATGTGGTCCGCGATCGCCCATCCGGCAAGGCGGCGTGAGGCGAGGTCGATGACGGTTCCCAAATACGGGAACTTCCCGCCCTCCAGCAGGAGATAGGTGATGTCGCCGACGTACTTCGTGTTCGGCTCGCTTGCGGTGAAGTCGCGGCCGATCAGGTCCGGGGCCTTCGCCGCAGCCAAGTCCGTGATCGTGGTGCGGTGCGGTGCGGTGCCTGCGACGCAGCCGCACTCCGGCCAGGCCGATGCTACGCATCACCCGCGCGATGCGCTTGTGGTTGATTCGCTCGCCGTCGTCGCGGAGTTCGGCGGTGATCCTGGGGACGCCGTAGGTACCGCCTGATCCGTGGTGCAGGGCCCGTATCCGGGCGGCGAGGCGGGCGTCTGCCGCCTGCCGGGCGGCCCGGTCCGCGGCCGTCCGGCGCCAGAAGTGGAAGCTGGAACGGGCGATGCCCAGGACGGTGCACAGCCGCTTCGCGCCGTAGCGGCGCTGGTGATCGGCAACGAACTGGAAGCGGTTCACCAGCACATCTCCCCGGCGAAATCCTTCGCCGCCCTGCGCAGGGTCACACGTTCTGCCTCCGGCTCGCGGACCTTCTTGTTCAGAGCTGCGTTCTCCGACTCCAGCGGTGTCGGCGGCTCTGTCGCCACCTCCGCCCGGCGTCCCCGCGGTCGGCTCGCGCCCGCTGCCAGCACCCAGTTCCGCAAGGTCTCGGGGGCGATGCTCAGATCGGCAGCGACCTGCCGGATCGTCGCCTCGGGCCGCGACTGGTACAGCGCGACCGCGACCGCCTTGAACCAGGGCTTCGGCGTCATGGCGTGGCGTCCGGTTCGTGATCATCCGAGGCCGAGGAGTCCGAGGGGACGCCGAGGGTCGCGGGAGTTACGGCGGAGGCCGGCCGCGATGTTCTTCGCTCCGGCCATGCGAAGGGCTCCGACGGCGAGATTGCGCCAGGTGGCCATCGCTCGGGGCGCGTTGCCGATCCGCACCAGACCCAACACGCCCGCTTCCTGGTGGAGGACAAGCAGGCGCACTACATCGCGCTGATCAAAGCCAACCACCTCACGCTGCACCGGATGCTGAAGGCCCTGCCCTGGCGTGAGCTCCCCCTGCTGGACAAGACCCAGGCCACCGCCCACGGCCGGGACGAGATCCGGCGTATGAAGACTGCGACCATTGACAGCCTGCCCTTCCCCTACGCTGTCCAGGCTCTGCAGATCGTGCGCCGCCGCGTCGTAGCCACCGGCAAGGTCACCTTGGAACGCCTCTACGCCATCACCGGCCTGGCCGCCGAGCAGGCCGACCCCGCCGAAATCGCCCACCGCGTCCGGGAGTACCGGGGCATCGAAATCAAGCTCCACCACGTCCGAGACGTCACCTACGGCGAGGGCGCCTCCCACATGCGCACCGGAACCGCACCCCGGGTCATGGCCGCCCTGCGAAACCTGGCCATCGGCGCACTCCGGCTCACCGGCCACACCAACATCGCCGCCGCCCTCCGCCACCGCGCCCGCGACATCACCCGGCCACTCACCGCCCTGGGCATCACATGATCACCGGACTCTCCGCCAGAACGGCGCAGCTCTGTCGGCTAACGTGAACGGGTGAATCAGGTCTGGGCATCGTCGATCGGTGTCGTACTCGGCGGACGCATTTCCTACCTGGCCCAGCTCACCACCACACGCCAGGCCGCCCGCACCGAGGACAAGCGCCAGGCCGTCCAGCTGGCCGAGGCCCGCCGCGCCGAACGGCTTCAGGTGCTCCAGGAGTTCATCCAGCTCACGCAGCAAGGCACACGCCTCGCCGAGGAACGCTACGAGGCACCCGAGTGGTCCTCCGGCCGCACACCCGAGTGGCTCGCCGCCGAACGGGCCCTCATCGAGAGCCTCTGGGTCTGCGAGCGGATGATCCTGGTCCTCATCGGCCCGCAGCTCTACCAGCTCGCCTAGGACTACGCGAGCGCGGTGAACCATGTCCTGTGGGAGGACCTCGGCCGGCCCGAAGCCGCGTGGGACCACCTGCGCGGACCCATGAACACCTTCCTCAACGCGGCCCACGAGAAGCTGGGCTGACCGGCCCAGAAGCCTGTCTGCCTGCGTCCATCCCATCCTGGGCACTCAACCGTCAGCAGCACGAGCTACCCGATCCCTCATCGAACCGAACGCTCTACGAGAACGACGGAGCCCTGGGGCTTCGGCGCCGTCGCACGATCACGAACCGGGCATCCCGCGACTACGCCGAAGCCCTGCGCCTTGAACTGCGGCGGATAGCTCTTCATGACCACGAGTCGTCCGTTCTCAGATCCTCAGGATCCAGTGTCTCGTGTGTCCAAGATCAAGGGTCAAGGCCCCTCCCCGCACCATGGCAACGAGCCTCGGAGCCGGCAGCGACGGCTGTTTCCCGGCAAGCCCTGACTACCCGGCCCTGGATCAAGGACCGGCACCGAATTACGCGGAACACAGGACAGGAGAGGAAACAGCCGCACGCCGAAAGCGAGCGGGAGCTACGGAACTACGGGTCCCATCCGACCGACCGGTCCGAGCAGGCACAGGTCAGGTGCTCAACTCGGTGAGCAGGACGACGCCCGAGTCCTCCAACTCGTACAAGACGCGTGGGCCTACGCGATGGCGCCTGACCAGGCCGGCTGACGCAAGGATGGAAAGGTGTTGCGACACGGTGCTGGGCGCCAGGCCGATGGAGTTGGCCAGCCCGGTCGTGGTGGTCGGTGACAGCAAGGCGCGCAGGACTGTTGCACGGCCGTGTCCGAGCAGGGTGGTCAGCCGGTCTCTTGGGCGTACTTCACCAACCGGTTTCACGGAATCGCCGGTGTGCCCGCTGAGTACCGCGGCGCCCTGTGCCTGGTAGGAGAAGGCGACCGTGCCGTCATGGGTGGAGAAGACACGTGTGCCGTGGGCGAAGAGTACGGACACGATGATCAAGCGGCCATCCGTCATCGTCCAGTCCAGATCGGCTTGGTGAGGAACCCTCAACTCGGGGGATTCCCACCGGATCCGGCCCCCGAGGTCCCGGAGCATTCTGTCGGTCCCCTCCGTCACGAGGGTGCGGCCACGAACCAGGATCTCTTCCTCCAGGACGCCCCGCATAGCAGGCCAGTAGGGGGCGATCGCAATGGTCCAATAGTCACCGACGAGCTGAGCCAACCTGTCGTGGCCAGCCTCTCGCAGAGCTTTCAATTCGTCGTCGATGACGGGTGTTGACTCTCTCGGGATCGGCGTCAGCACGTGTGACGTAATTGTCTGCTGATCCCGTACCACCGCGGCCAGTTCTTGACGTAAGGCAGGTGAAACCCGAGGCAGTGCTGTCCGTCCCCATTTTGTGTACGGGTAGGGAATCTCACTACGGTACCTGAGGGTCAAGGCCAGGCTGGAGAAGGCCTCCCACAGGGGACTCACCGCTATACGCACCCGCCCGAGGGTCAACTCATCGAGGCGTAAGCGAATCATGCGGCTGTTGGTGCAGCATCGAGCGGGGGCGGGATCTGACCGAACATGCACTGACCGAGACGAAGGGAATTACCATTCAGCTGCCCAGCCGGGCCATAACTCTCGTCCACCATTGATGACGGCTCCCCGCTCGAACAGTATGTATGGAATGGATTGCGTCGAGGCTGTAAATCCGCGACCGGAATCAACGCGTCAGACGGATATCTTCAAGGACAATTCCTGGCACAACATGAGAACCTCGTTGATCCATCGCGCCGGGTCGTCGGGGTCGTAGCTGCGCATCGTCTCCAGATCCCAGTACCTGTCGAACGAGAGCGCCGCTGGGTTGGCTTCCTTGAACCTGCGTGCTCGCCACTTGGGGATGTTGCTTCCGTACTCCCCCTGCTCTTCCAGCAAGGCGTCGACAGCGTGCCCGAGCGCGAACCGGGCCGAAATCACCGCACTGTTCACATCGCCGTTCTCCAGCTGCCCGAGAGCATCCTCGACAGCCATGTTCGCCGCACCGAGCGAGCGCGTGACCACGATGGAACGGAATGCCGAGGCGTCGATTTCAGAGCGACGCCGCATTACCCAGTCCTCACCGAGCAACGGGACGCAGGTCGATATCCTCTCCAGGAACACTTCTTCTCGCTGCGCGAGAGTGTCGCCGCTCGTGGCCCGTACCTGGTCGTACTCATCCCATGAGACCTTGGCGAGCATCTGGTCGACCTGGGTGTCCAGCCAGTAGGCGAGGTCCCATCCGCGACCCTCGGTGTAGAAGGTGTGCCACCCGACCTCGGCCGGCTGGAGGGGAACTCCGACCCCGATGCTTTCGAGAACCGGCCACGGCTCCCTGCTGATCACGTAGATGTCGTAGTCGCTCCTCTCGTTGCTCCACCCACGAGCCGACGACCCGACAATGAATGCCGCTTCGCACCTCTCCGGGATCAAGTTCCGAGCCCGCAAGGTGGAGACCATCCGGTCCAGAGCCATCTGCATAAGTAATCTCCATCATCAGTAGCGGCTAAGATGTTTGTCGCAAGCGACGAGAATAACGGAGCCTGCATACAACTCCCCACCGATTCGCCCCGGGCCGAATCTTCCGGTTTCACCGAACGCACCGCTTCCCGGAAGTCGGCGGTGATCTCGGAAAGGGAAAGATTCGTAGGGCGGGCGTCGGTGCCAAATCCGAGGGCCCGCGCGGCGCGGGCCAGGACATCAGTCGGCCGATGCGGCCCGGGACCAGGCTTCGAGGTCCGGTCCGCCCAGTGTCTTGGAGAACTCCGGCTCGTCATGCACGGTGAAGTCGGCGCCCAGGGCGGCGAGATCCCAGTCGTCCACCTGGACCTTCGTGGCCTCCAGGTCCCGCCGGAGCGCACGCCAGTCGATGCGCGCGCCCTGGGCCATGCTCTCCATCTGGTCGAGCAGACGTGTCCACGGGCCGAGGGCGGAGGGTCCGCCGGGCGCACAGGAGCGCACCTGCCGCGTCACGCGGGTCAGTGCCGAGGAACTGCACAGGTCTCGTCCGGCTCCGCCGTGCCGCCACAGCGCTTGAGCGAGTTCCTCCTCGCCCTGTGGTCCGGACTCGTCCGCGGCCAGTCTGGCCAGTACGCTCCGGCGCTCCAGCGCATCGGACAGCACACCGAGCTCACGTATCAGATCGGCCGGCTCGTCGGCAGCGTGCACATAACTCAGCACCCTGTTGTGCTGCCCGAGTGCGCCGCGCAGCGTGCCGGGGGCGCGGCTCAGCGGGTCCGCCGAGCCCTTCAGTCCGGCCAGGCGCACCGTTGCCGGAAGTGTGTCCTCGGCGTCATGGCGCAGTAGCAGAAGCAGGGAGGGGCCTGCGGTCAGGAAGCACTCATTGACGGCCAAGCGGTCGAGGGTGGCGGTGGTGAGCTGGTAGCGCCACATCTCGCGCCACCGGTGCCCGCCGAGGAACACCTCTTTGGCCAGGACCACGCGGAACCCGTGGTCCTGCAGAAATGTGGAGGTGGGACGGAGCTTTCCCGCCACCAGCCCATCCGGTTTGAGCAGGAGCAGCGCGCTTCGCCGCATCCCCGGCACGAAGTCCGCACCGAAGATCTCAACGGCGTCGCCGAGCGCCTCCCGAAAGTAGGTCTCGCGGTCATAACAGCGTTCCTTTGCCGGGTCGCGGGTCAGGTGCGGCCAGTACTTTGCTGCGATGTCGTCCTCCAGCGTAGGTGTCAGGACAGTGACGAACTGGATTCCGCGGACCGTCGCCTTCAGGAACTTCTTCATCCCGTCCGGGTGTTGGGCGGCGAAGCTCTCGGAGACGCCGAGCCCGGAGGAGACCGGCGGAGGCTGACCGCCCTTGCTTCCGACAAGTTATGTACTCATTCGTCGAGGACGAATATTTCCTGCAAGACCTCGGAGAGGGACTTGACCACCGCGTCGATGTCTGCCTCATTGATCGTGCCCATGGTGGCCAGGAAAAAGCGGCCGCCGGAGACGGAGTCCAGATTCGAGTAGAGAGTGAAGCCCCGGTCACGCATGGACTGGACGACTTTCGGAAAGTCCGCTCCTACGGGCAGACGTACCGTGGTGATGACGTTGCCGGCACAGCCCTGCGGCAGTTCCACTATTTCGAGGCCCGCCTCGGTCAGTCGGCGCCGCATGTGCGCTGCCGCGGCGGCATACCGTTCGATGCGCGGACCGACGCCTTCGTGCAGCCAGCGCTCGACCGCGCGATCGAGGGCGAAAAGCACCTGAACAGGCATGGTGTAGGGGAATTCGCCCTGCTGTCCTCGTCGCCATTGCTCGTGCAGGTCGAGGTAGAAGGTGCGGGCCCTGCCCTCAAGAGCGGGTAATTCGTCGGTGCGGGCCAGGACGATGCCGACTCCAGGAACCGATTCGAGGCACTTATTGGGGTTCAGCGAACAGAAGGCGATGTTGTCCGCCACCAGGTCGAACTCGTGGCCGCCGATCCCACTGACACTGTCGACCACCAGCAGTCTGTTCCGCTCGGCGACCACCTCGCCGATCTCGCGAAGCGGCACCAACATGCCGGTAGTGGTCTCGTGGTGGACCACCACCACGTGCGTGAGGGAGGGGTCGGCGTCAAGGACGGCTGCCACTTCGGCGGCTGACACCGGGGTGAAGGGGTCGACCGTCAGACGGGTGACCGGGACACGATACCGTTCGGCGATCAGGGCCAGCCGTTCCGCGTAGCGGCCGTTGACCACCACGAGCAGCCGGCCCTCCAACGAGCTGATGATGGCCTCAGAAGCGGCGGTGCCTGAGCCTGCGAACAACACGCAGGAGTGTGTGCCGGTGCCTCCGGTGGCGGCCAGCACCCCCTCCCGGATACGCCTTCCGGCCTCGGCGACCTCAAGGTCCCGGTGGCTGAAGTCGCCGGTCAGCAGCGCTTCACGTACGTCCGCCGAGGTGTTGGTCGGGCCAGGGTTGAAGAGTAAGCGAGTCACAGCAGCCTTCCGGATACGGGTGTCGCGGGGAGGAGCCGGCCAAGGACTACCGGGCCGCCTTGAGGGTCATACCGACGGGGTGAGCCCGCGTCGGTCCGGCGGCGCCGTCCATGTTCCGCCGGTAGTCGCTGAGTTGGGCGACGCCGATCAGGGGGAGGTCGAACTCGTCGGCGAAGGCGCGCAGATCGGGCAGGCACTTCAAGGTTCCGTCGTCGTTCATCAGCTCACACAGCACGCCCGCCGGACGGCACCCGGCAAGAAGCGCCGGGCCGAGAGTCGCCTCCGTGTGCCCGCTCCGGCGCCGCACACCGAGTAGGGGCACCGCATGCCCGAGGCGGGACAGGTCGGAGGCCACGGTCCCGGGGTCGGCCGGTAGGCGGATGGTAGGGGCGCGGTCCGCGGCCGAGATGCCAGTGGAGACACCTCGGCGGGCGTCCACCGTCACTGTGCAGTCAGTGCCTCGCGGATCCTGGTTCTCCTGGTACCTGGGCAGGAGTTCGAGTCGTTCGCACGCGGTCGTCGGCAGCGGATCACAGATATCTTCGACGGTGTGGCACGCCATGGAGGCGGGGATCAGGCCGCCTTCGCTCTCCCACTGCTCGGTGTTCACCACGACGACCGGCCTCCCCGCAGCCATCGCGGCGATGGCCTCATGGATCGTGTCGAGTTGTGCCTTTGAAGGCCCTCTCCGAGGGGCGATCCGTCCCTCGGAGAGGAGTGAGGACACAGCGTGCAGCCACCCACGCCCCCGTCAGAGGCCGCACGGGGTCGATGGCGCACGAATATGATCCTCACACACAAACTCCCATTTGAGCTTTCACCGCCGGCTCGGAATTTCACCGACCCCACCTGTGTGTGATTACAGACAGCTCTGCCTCAGCTTGCCACAGGGTTCTGCGACATGGCCACGAGGTTTCGAGAGAGCCAACCTCGAAATTTCGTGATGGTCTGCCAGTTTCTCTGACGAATCATTTCCAGGTGTCTGGCCAGTTGTGAGCGTTGGGTGACCCGACTGTCGCGTCCGATGAGCGTCGGGTTCCACGGTTCCGGTGCGGGTGACGCTGCTTGCAGGGACGGGAATTCACTGCTCAGCCGGGGTCCGGTGGGATTTGGTGGATCACCGTGGCGATCGCGTCGGTCCAGGGCGAGGGAGACCATCTCCAGCCAGATCTTCGCCACCAACCCCCAGGGCAGCCAACTCGCCCGGTGGCAAACCGCGATCTTCGACATGCCACCACCCATGCACGGGCTCATTGGAATCGTGAACACCCCGCCAAAGATGTGACGTTCCGGAAGAATGCCCGGCAATTGCGGACCGGCAGGTGCCATGGGCCATGGCCTCCCTGCGGAACCCGCCCACTGGCGCGCTCCGCGTGGCCGGGTGGGACGACAACGCCCGAGGGCCTGCGCCATCACGGGTGGGAAATCACCCGGCCGCCGGCCGCCCTCGGACACACGTGGCCATTCCACGCCGATCGCAAGAGCAACGCAGCCCGAACACCCCGAGACTGCCAATATGGTGTAAGTCAGCAATAACCATGCCGAAACGATTCAATGATGAACGCTCGCCGAATCCTTGACTGACGGGGCGTTATCAGCCTACGGTCGATCGTCAAGTTTCTGACCGTCAGGGGTCTTCTTGTATCCATTCCGCAGCAAAGCGGTGCCCGTAACCAGGCTTTCGAAGACTGCTAGTCAGCAATGCCGAACCTCAGGTAACTTCTTCAGCGACGGAAGTGGACAATTCCCCTCCACGGCTTACGGCGAGAATCAAAACCCGCCGTGTCCCTTGTTCGCCGATGCGCGGAACTGATGGCGTACCACCTATGGCTCCAGGCCTGTCAGCCCTGCCCCGCCTGCGGCGAACTGCACCGGACAAACCCGCCCGTAAAGTCTCGCCCACGCCATGAACGCCTGGACCAGGTTGGGGCGGGTTGCCAGTGGTGTGCTGCCCTCCACAAGCCATCGGCACGGCTCCTCCACATCCGTCCCGATCATCTTCCTGCGTGAGCTCACCGTCGCCTCAGACAGCCGAGCGAACGCAGCTCTCTGCATGTTTTGCCGCGATTTCACGGTGCCCGAAAAACAGAACGCAGCCCTTCGATACTGCTAGCGAATAAAGAGGTTGACGCTCCGTCGGAGCCGTCCATACGTTGGGATGCCTGAGCAGAATCAGGCCTTCTCGTGAGGAGTTCTCTCTATGCGCCATCCGAAATCACGGATACTCAGGAAAGCATTAAGCTCAGCCGCCCCTGTCACGGTCGTCGGAGCGAACAGCGGTCTCACCGCAGTCCTCGCGGAGAACGCGGGATTCGAGGCGGTCTGGGTGTCGAGCTTCGAAGTCTCCGCCGCCCGCGCTCTTCCCGACACGAGCCTCCTCAGCATGACCGACTACCTGCAGACTGCGGTGCAGGTGGACCGGGCGACCAGCCTGCCGGTCGTCGCAGACTGCGACACCGGATTCGGCAACGCCCTCAACGTGGCACACATGGTCAGGGAGTACGAGGCCTCGGGCATCGCCGCGGTGTGCATTGAGGACAAGGTCTTCCCCAAGATCAACAGCTTTGCCCCCGGTGCCCAACGGCTGGTCGACGCCGATGAGTTCGCCCGCCGGATCGCCGTCGGCAAGGACGTCCAGAGCGATCCCGATTTCCTCCTGATCGCCCGCACCGAGGCCTACATCGCGGGTTACGGCACGGATGAGGTGCTCCGCCGGGCCGAGATGTACGCCGACGCGGGTGCGGATGCCGTACTGATCCACTCGAAGTCCGACGGCCCCGAGCAGATCACCGACTTCATGCAGCGATGGACGCGGCCCTGTCCCGTCGTGGTGGTCCCCACCACCTACTACCACTGGACCGTGGACGAGGCCCGGCAGGCGGGCGTCTCCATGGTCATCTACGCCAACCACGGGCTGCGCGCAAGCATTGCCGCCGTACGCGAGATCTACGGCAGCATCCGCGACACCGGATCCTCGGCGAAGGTCGAGCAGGAGATCGCCTCCGTGTCGGAGGTCTTCGCCCTCCAGCAGCTCGACTCATGGCTCGCGATGGAGTCCAAGTGATGTGCGCACGGCAGTCCACGGCACCGGGAGGAACACATGGATCGTGACGACAGTTACAACGAAGAGCTGGAAGCCAGGACCCGCCAGGTGTTCGACGCCCATCACCGGGAACAGGTCGAAAATCCCGACACATACCGCCGTCTGGTGTCTCTGTTATCCGATGAGTACTTCCAGCTGCCTCCGGACTGGTTCAAGGGCAAGCAAGTCCTCGATGCCGGCTGTGGTTCCAACGCCAACGCGTCCTGGGCCTTCCTCGAACTGGGCGCGGCTCACGTCCACTCGGTGGACCTGGGATCCGATTGGATGGACGTGGCCGACGCCGCGCTCGCCGAGTTCGGCGACCGCTCCTCCCTCGGGTCCGAAAACGTCCTGGGCCTCTCGCTCAAGGACGACACCTACGACTTCGTCCACTGCGCCGGGGTCCTCCACCACACCGCCGATCCGCGCCGGGGACACAGCGAACTGGTCCGGGTGACCAAGCCGGGCGGCTACACCTTCGTCTCCGTGATGGCCAACGGCAAGGGACTGCTCTACCAGTTCTTCAACCTCATGCGCGACCGGTACAAGCAGGACGAGGAGTTCCGGGCCGCCATCGACAATCTGAGCATGGAGGGCGTCAACGCCTCCATGGACTGGCTGCTGACGGAGAAGAACAAGCACGAACCCATCGAACCGGGGGCCGAACCGGTACTGCGGGGCCTCATCGACGCCGACCTGCTCCTGACCATCAAGGACCGGGTGCAGGCGCCCACTTACCATGACTTCGACTTCACCGAGGAACAGATTGCACAGTGGTTCACCGACGCCGGATGTGAACAGGTCGAACGCATCACCCGCTACACCTACGGCTTCAGCAATCTGCGCAGGTTCCTGGCACCGATGTACCTGCACTACGACCACCCGCTCGCGCGGTTCTGGTTCGGGGACGGCTACGTCCAGATGATCGGACGCAAGCCGTGAGCGCCCGCCAGAACGTGGCCGAGGTGGCCGGCGGAGTGATCGTCAGCCCGCTGGGCGAGGTCGCCGTCGTCAATCAGAGCGGCACCTCCTGGTCCCTGCCCAAGGGACACCTCGAACAAGGCGAGTCCCACCTGGACGCAGCACGCCGTGAGGTATACGAGGAGACAGGACTGACCTCGTTGTCCCTGCACGAGGAGCTGGGGACTTACGAACGCGGCTCCATCGACTCCGCAGGCGGAATCGACGAGACCCGCCGCAAGACCATCCGCCTGTACCTGTTCACCGCGCCCGCGGCCTCCCTTGCCCCGCGCGACCCGGACAACCCTGAGGCGCGCTGGGCGACACCCGCCGAAGCCGTGGCCCTGCTCAGCCACCCGGCCGACCAGGCAGCCCTCACCCGTGCCCTGCCGCAGGTGGACGCCCTGGCCGCGGCGCAGCGTGCGGCCTCGGACACCGAGGTCCGGAAGCGGCTGACGGCCCTCCTGCCCTCGATCCCCGAGGAGGAGATCGCCGGCTTCCTCTCGATGGCCGACGCCCCGCACGAGGAGCTGGTGGCCAGGGCAGTGCGCAGCCTGGACAAGCCCTACGGCGAGAACCACATCCTCGTCGACTCCGGTCAGTGGGGCGTGTCCTTCGCCCGGCTGCTGCCCGGCCGTTCCTCCAGCTACCACTTCCATCACATCCGGAAGGAGTTCTTCCGGGTGCGGACCGGCACGCTCACGCTGCGGCAGGAAGACGGCAGCTCGTTGCTGCACCCGCTCGACTGCGGTACGTCGACGCCGGGCATCGCGCACTCCATCGGCAACGACGGGCAGCAGCCGGTGGAACTCGTGGAGATCTTCTCCCCGGCCCTGCTCGACGACAAGGAACGGGTGAGCGACCGTTACGGCCGTCCCCTGGGGCAGGTGGCCTTCGGTGAGTGAACCCCTGCGCGTTCCGCTGACGCCCGCGGAACGGGCCGAGCTGACGGAACACTGCCGTTGGATCAGGGAGTGGATCCTGCGCTCCATCCACAACAACCAGACCGGCCACGGCGGCACCAGTCTGTCCATGGTGGAAATGCTCGCGCTGCTCTACTTCCGGCACCTACGTCACGAACCCCGGGCCCCGCACGATCCGGGCCGGGACCGTTTCGTGCTCAGCAAAGGACACGGCGCTCCGGCGTTGTACGCCACCCTGTCGCGCGCCGGATACCTCCCGCCCCAGGAACTGATGACACTGCGCCGTCTCGACAGCCGACTGCACGGCCACCCGCACGCCGCCGCCCTGCCCGGGGTGGACGCCTCCACCGGCTCGCTGGGCCAGGGCATCTCGCTCGGTGTCGGCCTCGCGCTCGCCTGGCAGTACCAGGCACAGGACAACCGGGTGTTCTGCATGGTGGGCGACGGCGAGCTTCAGGAGGGACAGAACTGGGAGGCCGCGATGGCGGCGGCCAAGTGGGGCCTGGACCGGCTGGTCGTCCTGGTGGACCGCAACCGCCTTCAGGGCGACGGGGACACCGAGGACATCATGCCGCTCGGCGATCTGGCCGGCAAATGGCGCTCCTTCGGCTGGCACGTGCTGGAGACCGACGGCCATGACCTCGATGCCGTGGACACGGCCCTGCGCGCGGCACTGGCGGAGCGAGGGCGTCCCACCGTGCTGATCGCCAACACAGTCAAGGGGAAGGGCGTTTCCTACATGGAGGGCGTCATGCACTGGCACCATCACCCCGTCAGCGACGAGGAACTCGCTCTCGCCCTGGCCGACATCGGCGCGGCGGCCTCCCAGTGAAGCGGCCCACCAGAGACGCCTACGGACACGCCCTCATCAAGCTCGCCGAGGGCGACGAGCGGATCGTCGTCCTCGACTCGGACCTGTCCCGGTCCACCCGCACCGACTGGTTCCAGGAGAAGTTCCCCAATCGGCACTTCAACGCGGGCATAGCCGAGGCCAATATGATCGGCATGGCCGCGGGCATGGCCTTGGCGGGCCTCGTGCCGTTCACCACCACGTACGCGATCTTCATCGGCAGGGCCTTCGACCAGATCCGGCAGTCGGTGAGTTACGCGGACGCCGGGGTGAAGATCGTCGCCACCCACGGCGGCCTGTCAGCAAGCCATGACGGCGGCTCGCACCAGGGGGTCGAAGACCTCGCCCTGATGACCGCGCTGCCCGGCCTCACCGTCCTGTCACCCGGTGACTACCACCAGGCCTATCAGGCACTTCTGACCATGGCTGAGACTCCGGGACCTATGTATCTGCGACTGAGCAAGTTCGCCACGGAGGTCGTGACGGCCCCGGACGAGCCGTTCCGCATCGGCCCGGCCCAGGTGCTGACCCACAGCGGTGAGGAGTGCGACGTTGCGCTGATGGTCACCGGAGTGCTGCTGCCGGAAGCCCTGGCCGCGGCGGAGCAGGTCGCCCGGCACGGGATTCGGGCCTGCGTGATCAACGTTTCCACCCTCAAGCCCCTGGACCACCGAACCATTACCGAGGTAGCCGGCCGGTGCCGGACGGTGGTGACCGTCGAGGAACACAGCGTGCACGGCGGCCTGTTCGCCGCTGTCACGGCTGCCCTGGCCGGCACGCCCGCGCATCCCCCCGTACACGCTGTCGCCATGCCGGACAGCTACGGACGCACCGGCGAGTGGCGTGAGCTGCTGGACGAGTACGGCATGAGCGCCGAGCGCATCACCGCTCGGATCCGGGCTGTGGTCAGCGGACCGGCCGAGAAGAGCTGAGGAGCCATGGACATCCTGCGACGACTGAACGACGAGGCTCGGCGCACCACCACGGCCGAGGAATGCGTACTCGCCCACGGTGAGCGCCGGATCGAACTCGCCTGCTCCGCAGCCGGACTGGTCGACCGGCTGGCCTCGGCCCTCGACCCGTTCCTCCCCCGTGTCACGCGCGAGGCCGACGCCGACGTACGGGTGGAGGCGCTTGCCACCGATGTGGGCGATGAGGTGCGGGCGGAACTCGGCGCCGGCACCGAACTCGTGATCGACGCCAGCCTGTACCCGACCAATACCCGTGGGCGGCGGATCGACCTTGCCGACGGCCGGCACGCCGTTCTGATCGACAAGACGGCGACGGTCTGCCTCGTCAGCCCCCGCGAACGTCTCGTGCGGGTCTATCAGCCGGACGAGGGCTTGCTGCGGCTGGACTCCGACCGGCTGATCAAAGGGCTGGCCACCAGCCTCGCCGAGGCGGACGAGGAACTCGTCGTGCACGCCAGCGCGGTGGTCACACCCAGCGGGCAGGCGGTGCTCTTCCCCGGCGACTCCCGTAACGGCAAAACGACGATCCTGCTGCACACCCTCGCCCGGTTCGATGTGGCGATGCTCTCCTGCGACACCAGCTTCCTCCGCTGGGACGGCGACCAGCTGTGGGCGACCGGGTGGCCGTCCAACTTCAGCCTCTCCACCGGCACCCTGCATGATTTCGACTTCCTGCACGCGCTGATGACACCCCAGCAGCGGGAGCTGACGTACACCCAGGCCTGGGGCATCTACCCCAAGGAAGTGCTCGATACCCGGGAGGTGATCGCTCGGGCCGGGGCCTCGGTGGTGACCCGGGCGCCGGTGAGCTCGGTGGTCTTCCTGAACTTCGCGCCGGAAGAGCCCACCGGCATCAGACCACTGTCCGATCCCAAGAAGGTGCGGTCCTGGATCGAGCAGGTGTGTCTGGGCTCCCGTGATCCGCTGTACCCCAACTGGCACGGCTACCAGCAGGTGTCCGAGGAGCAGGTGGAGCGCAGCGTGGAACGCTTTTCGCAGTTGATCGCGGACCGGTTACCGGTGCATCAGCTGGACTGGGCCCCGGGCCCCGACCAACTCCTGCGCCACGTGGAGCAGCTCGACGCTGCCTCAAGCAACCGCACAGCCGGGGCGGGACGGTGAGCGGTGCGCGGCCCGCGCCGGGCGTGGGGGCGAAGATCGGCGCCGTCGTCCTCGCGGCCGGTCTGGGCAGCCGTCTCCGGCCATACACCGAGGCCGACCCCAAGTGTCTGATGGAGGTCGGCGGCCGGAGCATCGCCCTGCGCGCCAGGAACGCGCTTGCCCGCGTCGACGCGGCACCCGTGGTCTTTGTCGTCGGGTACCGGGCAGCGCAGGTGCGTGCGGAACTCGGCAGCAGCGGGGCGGAGTTCGCCGTCAACGAGGATTTCGCGGCGACCGGCACCGCCTGGTCCGCCGCCATGGGGCTGCGACAGCTCGCCGAGTCGACGGACGTGGACCGCGTCCTCCTGATTGAGGGGGACGTGCTCTTCGACGACCGCCTCCTGGACACCTTGCTCGGCACCACGGAACCGGATGCCACGCTGGTCGAACCGTGGCGGCCCGAGATCGACGGATCCACCGTGACCACCAGCCCCGGCCAGATGGTGCGGTCCTGGACCCACACCTCCGAACGGGGCGAGGACTTCGACCCGGCCAACTGCTGGAAGCTGGTCAACCTTCACCTGCTGTCCCGGGAGACCGCCTTCGGGGAACTGCTTCCCGCCGCCGCCGAACCGGCACACCGGCAGCGGTCGCTGGAGTACGTGCTCGGCAGGACCCGCTCCGCACACGGCGGCGTCCGGGCGGTACCCACCGACGGGCTGCGCTGGGTCGAGGTGGACGATGCCAAGGACCTTGAACGGGCCCGCGAGATGTTCGGCGGGCCCTGATGTGCGGCATCGTCGGACTGGTCGACACAACGGGACAGCCGCTCGCGCGGGAAGAGCGGCTGTCCCGCCTGCTGCCCTCGCTGGCGCACCGTGGCCCTGACGGCCGCGGAGAACTGCGCCATGGCCCCGTCTGGCTGGGGCACACCCGGCTTGCTGTGCTCGACCCAAGCGACACCGCTGCCCAGCCGATGGAGTACTGCGACGGTGACCTGGCCCTCGCCTACAACGGCGAGATCGTCAACTACCGGTCCCTCCGCGGGCAACTGACCAGGCTGGGGCACCGTTTCAGGACCACCTCCGACACCGAGGTGCTGCTCGCCGCGTATCACCAGTGGGGTCTCGACTGCCTGTCGCGGCTTGCCGGCATGTTCGCCTTCGCCCTGCACGACCGGCGCACCGGTGAGGTGGTACTGGTGCGGGACAGGCTGGGCGTGAAACCGCTGTACTACGGATCGGCCGACGGGCGGGTCGCCTTCTGTTCGCAGCCGGCCGGAGTGCTCGACTGCCTGCCGGCCCTGGGCCGGCGCCTCAACCCGGTAGCCCTGTCCTCCTTCCTGGCCTTTCGGCAGCCGCTCACCGAGGACACCTATTTCCAGGGCGTGCGGTCCCTGCCGCCGGGTCACTGGCTTCGGGTCCGCAAAGGACGCTGCGAGCTGAGACCGTGGTGGCGTCTTGGTCAGCAGCCGGCTGAGGACCTCTCCGGTCCGCTGGAGGACCTGGTGGGATCGGTGGTGCGGGAGACCTCGGTCAGTGACGTACCGCTGGCCGTGCTGCTGTCCGGCGGACTGGACTCCTCGGTGATCGCGCTGGAACTGTCGCAGGGCACCGAGGCCGAACTGCTCACCGTGACCGCCTCCGTGCCGGGCGCCGGATACGACGAGGTGGAAGATGCACGGGCCACCGCCCACGCCCTCGGTGCACGGCATCTGACCGTACCGGTGAGTGCGCGGGACTACCTCGCCGAAGCCGCGGAGCTGACCCGGCTGAAGGGCCAACCCCTCGGCATGCACAACGAAGTGGCGCTCTATCTGCTGGCCAAGGCCGTCAAACAGCACGCCACCGTGGTGATGTCCGGCGAGGGAGCCGACGAGCTTTTCGGCGGCTACGGACGCATCTTCCGGTTACCGTTCGACACCCGCCGCCTGAGCGTGGCACGGCGGTTGCCGGCGCCGCTGCGACGTCGGCTGCTGCACGCGGCCGGTCTGAGTGAGCGGGAAATGGGCCTGGACACCCTCGACCTCTTCCTCGACCGGTACAGCTACTGGCCGGCCGAGGAACGCTTGCCGCTGTACAGCGACGGCATGCGGGCTGCTGTAGACGAGGACAAGGCGGTGACAGCCGCCGTGGAGCGGTCCTTCGCCGAGGTGGCCGACGAACCCCTCTCGCGACGGCTGACCCACTTCTTCACCACGATGCACCTGCGCGGCCTGCTGGAGGTCATGGACACCTCCTTCATGGCCGCCGGGGTCGAGGTCCGGGTGCCCTTCACCGATCACCGGATCGTCGGTGCCGCCATGGCCCTCGCAGAACGCGACCGGCTGCGCTGGCGCGGCCCGCTTGCCTGGGCCCATGCGCTCGGCGAGCCCGTCGCCCGTTTCAGCGAGCGCCGGGACATCACCAAGTACGCCTTGCGCCAGGCCTATCGGCACCGCCTTCCGCCTGGTGTCGCGACGCGGCGCAAGCTGCCTTTCCCGGTGCCGCTCAGCCGGTGGCTGCTGGACGACCGCCGGGCCGAGGTGGACGGGCTGCTGTTCGGTCCGGACGCCCGCTTGTCGGCCGTCTTCGACCGGGACCGGCTCCGCGGCTGGGCGGACTCGCTGAACGGCGATTCCGCAGACGCCTACGGGCGGCGGCTGTGGCTGCTGGTGGGCGCGGAACTCTGGCTCAGGCAGAACTTCCCGGACGGGGTCACCTGGTGATCAGGTCAGTGCCCGCACCAGCCGGTCCAGACCCTCGACCACGTCCTCGTCGGATGTGGCGTAACTCAGGCGCAGATGCGAGGGAGCACCGAAGGCGGTGCCGGGAACGGTGGCCACCCGGTGCTCGCGCAGCAGCCGGGCGGCGAAGTCCTGGTCGTCGATCGGCCTGCCGCCGCGCTCGGCACGAATGAACGCGTAGAAGGCGCCCTGGGGTTCAGCAAGCGTGATACCCCGCACGTCCGTGAGCCGGTCGAGCACCAGTCGGCGGCGGCGCTCGTAGCCGGCCCGCATCTCCTCGGCGCGATCCCGGGACCGGGTCAGCGCGGTGGCGGCCGCGAACTGGGCCACGGCCGTGGGGTGGGAGCTGGAGTGGGACTGGATCGCCGTCGCTGCCGAAACGAGGCAGTCGGGGCCGATGAGCCAGCCGATCCGCCAGCCGGTCATGGCGAAGGTCTTGCTCACGCCGTGCACCACGGCGCACTGGTCCGCCACCGCCGGAACCACGGTGGCGATGGAGACCGGTTTACGGCCGTCGTACACCAACTCGCCGTAGACCTCGTCGCTGATCACCCAGATCCCGTGGTCGAGAGCCCACTGGCCGATGTCCGCCAGTTCCTGCGCGGTGTAGGCGACACCGGTCGGGTTGCCGGGGGAGATCAGGACGAGTGCCTTGGTTCGCGAGGTGCGAGCAGCCTCCAACCGCCCGACATCGATTTTGAAAGCCTCCTCCACCATGCTCGGCACCGGCACCGGCACTCCGCCGACCAGCCGGATCATCGCCGGGTAACTCACCCAGCACGGGCCGGGGACGAGAACCTCGTCGCCCGGGTCGACCAGGGCCAGTAAGGCGTTGAAGGCAGCCTGCTTTGCTCCGCAGGTCACCACGAGACCATCGGTGGAAACCGCGTGTCCGTAGCAGTCGGCCCGGTACTCAGCCACGGCCTCGCACAGTTCCGGCAGGCCGCGGCTCGGTGCATAGCGGTGGAGTCTCGGGTCCCGCGCCGCTGCCGCGGCGGCCTCGACGACCTCCGGAGGACTGGGGTGATCGGGCTCTCCCGCACCAAGGTTGATGACCCGCTCCCCCGAGCGGGCGAGTTCCCGGGCGGCCTGCCGCACGGCGGCCGTAGCGGACACCGGGACCGTGGACGTCCGGTGGGCGAGCCGGGGAAGTGACATGGGAGCACCTCACGGTTGGTTCCAGGGTTAGGGATGTGTTGGGCAGGCTTCGGAAGAGTGAGGGGCAGTTCCGTCGGAGGACGGGGCGTCCCGTCCGTACCTGCCGTCGTGTGTCTTTGGATCGCTGCGCGGCGTCCGAGGTAATGAGCCCGTACGAGATGAACGGATTCGCGTTTCACCCCGCCGGACCTGTCATTTGACATACGCCGTATCGAAATCCGCAGACTCTTCCGCCGAGTCGAGTATGGCCGCGACAGTCTCATGGCTGGGGAGAATCGAGCACGTCTCGGCGTGCATGTCGCGCTCGCCTTGGACGATGTCCAGGAATCCGTCCAACTGAGCTGCCAGGGGTTCACGGTAATCGGAGCACTCGGTCCGGGATAGCACTTCAGGACCGGAGCCCAGGTCATGTTCGAAGAGGAAGGGGCGAGAAATCGACCCTGCGTAGACTGTGACCGACGGAGTCAAAAGATCTGCAATGACCGTCCTGTCGCGTTCCGTTATGGCCAGTCTTCGAGCCTTGCGTGACGCTATTCGACTGGCCGACAACGAAGCGGCCCGGGCATCCGAGAATTCGAGCTCGACGGCCACCGTTTCCTCCCCGATTCTACCCTCGCCAGCTAAGCAGGTCGTCGCGGCATATTGGATTTTTGGAATCTCTTCGCCGAAGACGCGAAGGGCGATGTCCACATCATGCACCAGCAGGTCCCATGAGACACCTGCATGCATACGAGGGGAATAAGTGGAAATTCGCTGTGCGTACACAGCGTCCGGCGCCTCTACATGTGCCACAGCCTCGATCACTGCGGGATTGAACCTCTCAATGAACCCGCACATCAACGGGATGCCGCCGCGCAACGCGACGTCGACAATTCTTCTGCTGTCACCGAGATCGGCACACAGAGGTTTTTCAACAAACAGAGGAATACCCTCCGAAAGGGCATCCAAGGATATCTGCCGGTGCTGGTCGGTGGAGGACGCGACGACAACAGCATCGATACGGGAAAAGCTTTCGACTTCTGGTGCCCAGACCGCACCGTAACGCCTCGCCAAACCGCGTCCGCGGTCCTCATCGGGATCCACCACCGCTACCAGCTCACAGCGCCGGCTTTCGGCAATGACCCTTCCATGGTGGCTACCCATGGCCCCAGCGCCGACGAGCAGAAGTCGGAGACGACTCGTCACGTTCATGCGAGAGCCTCTCGGGTCTGCTCGATGATGCAGTCCAGGTCCGCGTCCGTGAGGCGAGGATGCACCGGAAGAGAGAGGACCTCTGACGCGATCTTCGATGCAACAGGTACATCGGCCGCCACCACCCTGGGATGATCCCGGTAGCACTCATAGTCGAAGACCGGCCGAGGATAGTGAACACCGGTGCCCACCCCCCGACGTGCCAACCTCTCCGCCAATTCGTCGCGCGTGCACGAGGCATCCCCAGCCACCCGAACCGTGTACTGATGCCATACGTGGGTGCTTCCCTCCGTGACCCTGGGAAGGATGAGTCCGGCTATGCCTTCGAGCCCCCGCGAGAGCCTGTCCGCGTTGCGCTTCCGCCGCTCATTGAACTCCTGAAGCCGGCCGATCTGCGAGACCCCCACAGCCGCATGCATATCCGAAAGACGATAATTTCCGCCGACACAGACATAATCGTACCGTTGACGCATTCCCTGATTCCGGAGCAAACGTATCCGCTCAGCTAATTCACCACTGGCGGTGGCGATGACGCCGCCCTCCCCCGCTGTCACGTTCTTGGTGGCGTAGAGGGAGAAACACCCGACTCCGAAACTCCCGGCCGCACGGCCGCAGTGGGTGGCACCGATTGCTTGGGCAGCATCTTCGACGATCGTCAGTCCGTGTTGCACAGATAGCTTTTCCATCGCCGCCAGGTCTGCCATCTGCCCGTAGAGGCTCACGGGCAGCAACACCCTCGTCCGTTCACTCAGCTGTTCTTCGATCAGTCCTGCGTCGATATTGAAATCAGCAGATCGGATGTCGGCAAACCGCGCGGTGGCCCCGCTCGCAAGGATGGCATTGAGGGTGGCGGAAAACGTGAACGGTGACGTGATGACCTCGTCTCCGGCACCCAGTTCCAGAGCTTGCAAACTGAGAGCCAGGGCGGTTGAACCGTTATTGACTGCTACCGCGTGCTCAACACCCACAATCTCCGCTACGGCCTGCTCCAGCCGTTCCACCATGGGGCCCTGGGTGATTTGCCCGGACCGCAGGACTTCCAAGACGAGAGGTTCCGCATCCTGCACATCAACAGACACAAGCGATATCAATGTGACTCCCTGACGTGAACGGAGCAAACTGGAATTTCCCTCATGCGAGCAAATGTTTTCGCGTCATTTCTGTGATGGCTTCATGGAGACTGGGTGCACAGGCCAGGATGGAGAACGAACCCGAGGTCTCGGCCAAGGGATTTCCGTAGTCGAGCGCACTGCCGTCCATCGTGGAGAACACACCGCCAGCTTCTTCGATGACCACTTGTGCGGCCACGCAGTCCCATATACCGTTCCGCCGGTGCATAAAGGCACCGTATGCCCCTTTGGCGACCATCATGCAATCGAATATGCTGTTGCTCATGCGAATTCCCCGGCAGCGGGACGCGATGCCGGCTATCAGCCCGCAGTCGAGGGAAATCTCCTGCGGGTGGATGTCCATACCGTAGGCGATCAACTGCTGGGAGAAATCGCAGTCTGATGGGATCCGCAGTCTTTCACCGTTCCGGTAGGCCCCCTGTCCGGCCTCGGCGACATAGATCTCGGCAAGGGCAGGCAAAGCCACACCGCCGGCAACGGGGTTCCCGTGTTCAAGGACCCCGACCATGACTCCGAACAGAGGGCTCCCCACAGCGAAATTCGACGTCCCATCAATGGGGTCGATCACCCATGTGATCGGCGACGGACCGGCGGTCACGCCGGACTCCTCGTCTATCACGCTGTCCTGGGGGAAATGCTTGACTATGTGACGCTTGATCTGGCTGCCGATATACAAATCGGCAGCTGTCACCACCTGATTCGCATCCGAGCCCTTGACCTGTGACGGCATGCGCTGCGGAAAATCCAGGGCAGCTTCCCCGGCATCTTTGAGCAAGGACCCCAGAAATTTCAGGTATTGCATCCCGCATCCCTCCTGCACGTCACAGGGAGTTCTTTACCATCCTGGAGTAGTGTTCCAGAATGGGGACTTCAGGAGCGATGAGATCAGCGGGAATGCCGTCGATCTGGAAGAACTGTACGGCGGCCACCTCGCGGGGATCAAGGTCAAAATTCAAGCCGCGCGGATTTGCCGTGTATACAGTGGTGACATTGAAGACCTCATCTCCGTTCGGGTACCGGAAATACTGATCAGGCCCTGAGAAGACACTCATCAGTGTGAGCCCGTCGAGCTCCAGACCTACCTCTTCCATGACTTCTCGTCGTGCGGTCTCTTCAAGCGATTCCCCGGGCTCCATGAACCCGCCTGGCAGGCCCCAGCCACCGGTGTCGGCTCGCTGCAGAAGCAGAACATGATTGTGGGAATCAAGGACGATCACAGCCGCCCCGGGAAGAATCAACGGACGCGTGCCCACCAGGGCACGCACTTCAGCAATATAGCTCATCTTGGATCCTTGAGTAATTCTAAACTCTGACACTGAGCGGAAGTTCCGCCTCAACCCTGTTCCCGGCATCGAAAACAGCGGACGACCTTAACATCGCCACACGTCGGCCGCACAACGATTCGTCCCAGGCCGAATCACCCATATTGATCGGCGCTTCCTTGCCCAAAGTGGCACTTGACAATGAGGCGCCAGTTGCAATCATGGGTGATCCGGCAGCACTCGGTCCCACAGAAGTGAAAAGGTTCAGCGAATCATCCCAAGAGGCGGCAAATCGAGTGCCGGCTGCGAGTCCGGTTGTTTGTTTAATTTTTTTCGGAGCGAGAGGGAGGGGCGTTTTCATGAGTGGCGTGCAGCCCCATGACGTGGACTTCGACAAGCTCGGTTCGGAACACCATGTTGGCCCGAACACCCTGAAGCGACTGGTTGCGGCCTGGCCTCGGCGAGCCACGGTCCGTACCGACATGGCCGATTTCATGGGTTCGCGAACCGGTGATCCGGATCTGGAGGACTATCCCGTACATCTCATCCCGTTCGCGGAGCATCCGCTTTTCCTCGATGCCTCCGATGAAAAGCGCCGGCTCGTGAACACACTGGGGTGGCAGGCCTACAACGCCCGTGTGATCGCGGCCGAGGAATACGTCGCCAACCCGACATTCGAAATGCTCGCGCACGGCGTGTTCCCCGGCGTTGAACGCTACGAGGCCAGAGAGGCCATGCAACAGTCGCACATCGATGAAGTGTGGCACACCTACATGCACATGACGGCCATGCAGCGTACGAAGGAAGCGTACGATCTGGATGTCGAGCCGGACTATTCTCACCCCATTACCAACAGGCGTCTTTTCGAGCTGACCGCAGGGAAAAGTGAGAAGTGGGAGCGTGACATACTTTTCCTGGTGTGGACAGTGGTCGGCGAACTCCATATCAACAATTTCCTTGAATTGCTCGCGCGTGACACGACGATTCAGCCCATGCATGCGCTCGTGGCGCGTTTGCACGCCAGAGACGAAGCCGCACACGGTCCTCTTGTAGCAGAAGTCATGAAGGACATTTTCGCGCATCTGAACGCGCAGCAGCGAGAGCTGTTCATCCACACACTTCCCGACGCCATCACCGCCCTCGGAGCACAGGACTACGGCACCTGGGAGAACCTTCTGCAGTTCGCCAGGATATCCGGTTCCAAGGAGATCATTACCGACACATGCAGTCTTCCCGATACCGAAATGATGTTCACGGACTTTTCCACTGTGGAGCGCTTGGTCCAGGAACTTGGGATTGAAGACCGAGTCGAATATGACTTTTCGGTGTCGCACGAGACCAAGAACAGTCGACGGCGTTCACAAGCACCTGAACGGTAGGATCATTCCAGGTGGTAAGTTCCTCCGAAATGGTCGGGACAACACAGTCGACCACGAGGCTATGGTCTCGAAATTTCATACTCCTCTTCACAGCCCGGACCGTTTCTGTCCTCGGCGACCAGATGCTGGTGCCGATTGCGATCACAGTCGCCGTGCTGCAAGCAGGGTACGGCGTCACAGGCGTGGGATTCGCACTCGCTGCCAACACCGCGCCGCTGGCCGTTTTCGTCATTTTCGGTGGCGTCGTCGTAGACCGGTTCACCCCTGTGCGGGTCATGATCACCGCGGACATAGCCCGCCTGATCATTCATGGCATACTCGCGATCTCCTTCTTGGCCGGCAAACCCAGTCTTTGGCTGATCGTGTCACTGCTCGCGTTGAGCGGGACCGCGATGGCTGCCTTTCAACCCGGCTACGTCAGTGTTATCCGACGGACCACACATGAGGTTCAGAAAGCCAACGCAGCACTTCGCGTCTCGGAATCACTCGTCACCGTGCTCGGACCCGCCCTGTCGGGCCTGCTGCTGGCGCTCTCGTCGGTCTGGACGGTGGTGGCAATCGACGCCGTGACATACCTGGTCAGCGCTGTGTGCCTGTTCGCCCTGCGGCTGAGAATCCCCCGCTCGCAAGAGCGTCCCACCCTCCGTCACGACCTCGTCCAGGGGTGGCAGGAGTTCACGGCACGCACTTGGCTCTGGGGCGTCATCGTCATCTTCATGCTCTACCAGGTGACCGTGAACGGCCCCTTCCTCACTCTCGGGCAGAGCCTCATCCTCATCGAACACGGAGAGAGCACTCTCGGTTTCGTGATGGCGATGTACGGCGTCGGCGCCGTTCTCGGTGGGTTGATGGCCGCCCGGGTGAAGCCTCAACACCCGCTACGGGCCGGCGCAATCGCCCTCGCCGGCAATGCTTGCAGCGTGCTGGCAGTGGCTCTATACCTGCCTGCCCCAGCGATCGCGACAGGTTACGCCCTGCACGGTGCGGGTTCCGCGTTCTGGCTAGTCATGTTCCACTCAAGCGTGCAGACGAAAATTCCTCCCGAAACGCTGGGCCGGGTGCATGCCTACGACGTGGCGGGATCGGTCGTCATGCGACCGGTGGGGCAAATCGTGGCCGGCCCGGCTTCGTTGGCGATCGGCGCGGCAACAGTGCTGTTCTTCTCCTCAGCAATGCTGTTCGTCACCGTCGGTCTGCTCCTCGCCGTTCCGGCAATCCGCAACCTACGAAGGACGGACTGACGTCGTGAGTCGGTCAGGCTGCGCCGTCCCCTCCCTGTTCCCTGTTTCGGCGAAGACGGCTTCTGGCCTACGCGGGTCAGCGCACCCGACCACGCAATTTCCGCGGCAGCGACAGGAGTTCAGACGCGGGCACGGGGTGCCGTAGTAGCCCCTGACCTCTCCAAGCCGTTCTCCTGCCTCATCTACGGAGAACCCTCGGGCCCCTGAGGACATGTACATGTACGCCAGACACCTGCGGCACCCAGCACCGCACCCCGAGCGCTCCAGCCGAACCGAAAGCTGTTTGAAGCCTTGCGACCAGTAGCCGTGGACGGATCTTGACGCACCGCGCAAACAGCGACACACCGTCAAGCGAATCTTCGACCGGCTCCTGGACGAGCACGGAGCGGAGACGGTGACCTGTCGGATGGTCAGGGGCTATATCACCCGACCGGTGTCAGACGGATCGCCTGGCTCTACAGATCGGCTACGAGAAGCCGGTAGCCGGCATCGAAGGCTTCGCGGTCGAGCAGGTCGGCATGGCGTTGGTGCCAGCTGCCGCAGGACAGGTCGTCTGACAGCCGGGCCAAGCCCGGCTGGATGACTTCGTCACTGATCTGGGAGAACATCGAGATACCGGCCCGCACCTGCGGATCGAGGTATGCCTCGGGTCGGCGCCAGAAGGCGGCGAGGAATCCGTCGGCGCAGTCGTGCGGGATGGGGACAGTCTCGATGCGGGCGCCTCCCAGCAACGTGACCAAACGGTCGATCGCGACCGCTCGTGTGTCGTCGACCGCGGCTGCCTCGGGCAGGTACTCGTCCAGCAGCCAGAACCTGCGGCTGATGTCCTGGTCGAAAGTGAAGATGACGATCCGTTGCCGGGCGATGCGGAGGAGTTCGCCGACACCTGCTTCCAGGTCGCTCCAGTGGTGCACGGTCAGGAGGGCCATCGCCGCATCGGCCGAGTCGTCGGCGAGAGGGATCGACTCCGCGGATGCTTCCAGGGCCGGTGCGGACCCGGCCGGGCGCTGGGCGATCATCACTGAGCTGGGTTCAACAGCCAGCACCGTGTGTGACGGTTCGTAGGAGCCGGTGCCGGCTCCTACGTTGATCACAGTGGCGGCACCACCGAGGGCTTGATGGATCCTGGCGGCGATTCGAGGGTCCGGTCGCCGAGTGTCAGCGTAGGTCGCACCGATGCTGTTGTAAGTCGCCACGCCACACAGTATGCGCTTCCCGCTGCTCCGGTGGTATGCCCCGAGCGGTTCAGCAGCGAACGAGATCGCCTTCGGGTCGTCCTCCGCGGCAGCCTCTGACACCATGCCACTTCCGCCGGTATCTGCCTCCCGACACTGGAGTCAGCTCGCTTCGCGGCGGCCAAGACCTTGAGAGCGCCACTACTGCGCGAGGCCCGCAGGCCAGGCGGCCTCGTCGGTCCAAGTCACCGTCGAACAGTGACGCCACCAAGGCCACGTACTCCGGGGGAAGTTGGTCCGCGCGAGGTTTGGTGCGGGCCTTGGCAAGCCAGGGCCCGATTTTGACGTGCTCGCGGTAGAGGAAGAGTTCGAGAAGCTGGGCGGTCTGTTCGAAGGTCCGACGGGATCGGCGGGCACCGGCTCGCGCTGGACTACGGCAGTCACTTCAAGGGCCGAGCCACTCAAGTCACGAGTCCCCAGGGCAAGTTCAGCGACGCCGCAGCACTATTGACCGGTACGGAACTCACCCGCACCGAAGCCCACGGCAAGCATCTCTTCCTCGGTTTCCGTGACGCCGAGTGGATCCACATCCACCTCGGGCTGTTCGGCAAGGTCAACTTCGGCGGAGCCCCCGCACCCCCGCCCACCGACACCGTCCGCCTACGCCTCGCGAACGACACGTCGTACGTCGATCTCCGCGGCCCCACGACCTGCGCCCTGATCACGGACACCGAGAAGCAGGCGATACACGACCGCCTCGGCCCCGACCCCCTGCGCCCGCCGGAGGACACCGACCCGAGCGCGGCGTACCGGCGCGTCTCCCGCAGCCGTACGACGATCGCGGCCCTGCTGATGGACCAGAAGGTCATCGCGGGCGTCGGCAACGTCTACCGCGCCGAGGTGCTCTTCCGGCACGGCATCGACCCGTACCGCGCGGGCAAGGACGTCACCCCCGCCGAGTGGGACGCGATCTGGACCGACCTCGTCGAGCTGATGCGCGAGGGCGTCCGCAACAACCGCATCGACACCGTCCGCCCCGAACACACCCCCGAGGCGATGGGCCGCCCGCCGCGCGTCGACGACCACGGCGGCGAGGTGTACGTCTACCGCAGGGCGAACCGCCCCTGCCACATCTGTGGCGGCGAGATCCGCACCGCCGACCTCGCCGCCCGCAACTTGTTCTGGTGCCCCGACTGCCAGAAGCCGTAGGGCTGTTGGGCTGTTGGGCGGGTTCAGAACCCGTGCGGCAGCCAAGGCGCGACCGTCGAGCCGAACGCCAGCGACGCCTCGGCCAGCGCCCCCGCCCGCAGCTCCCGCACCCGGCCGGCCCCCGCGAGGGACGCCAGGGACACCCCGCCGAGATACGCGGACCCCAACTCCCGTACGGACAGGGCGAGATCGGCCGCCTCGTCGGTGCGCTCGCAGGACGCGCCCTTCGCGTCGCCGGTGAGCCGCCAACGCCCCTCGTTCCAGGGGCAGAAGGCGTCCGCGACCTCGAACACGACGTCCACCGGCGCCTGGTAGGTGCGCGCCTCCAGCGAGGCGCCGAGGTCCACCAGCCGTACGTGCAGCGAGTCCACCTGCCGGATACCGCACCGGCGGATGTCGGAGACCAGATGCTGCCAGGCGTCGTCGACGGGACGGCTGCGCACCGCGATCTTCCGCGTCAGGTCGATGTCGAAGAGGAACCGCCACAGCGCCGCGTACGACGCCGGGTCCAGCGCCTCCAGATCCCGTAGCAGGACTGTCCCCTTGGGGCCCTGGACGTCCCACTCGGGTTTGACGAAGTACCGCGTGTAGCCGACGACTTCACCGTCCCGCTCCGCCACCACGCACCGCAGCGGCGAGGACCCCTCCCGCTCGCTCTCCGGGTCCAGCAGCGGCAGGTCCTCCCACCCGGGCCGCCGCGCCGTCATCCCCGGCCGCCCGGCCACCACCCGCGCGTACACCGCCTCGCACTGGTCACGTACGGCGGCGGGTTCGGCGTAGCGCAGGCGTACGTCGTCCGTCCCCGGCGGCACCGAGAGCCGCACCCGGTCGGTGTCGATCTCGGCGGACGTCCGCGTCGTCGCGATGCCGTACCCGAACCGGCCGTAGATCACCGGCTCGGAGGCCGTCAGCACGGCGAACGGCTCGCCCCAGGACCGTACGTCGTCCAGCTGCCGGCGCATCATCGACGTCAGGATGCCCCGGCGCCGGTGCGTGGCGGCCACGCTGACCATCGTGATGCCGGCCGCGGGCACCGAGGCGCCGCCGGGCACGGTGACCCGGAAGCTGAACGCGCCGGCCGTCCCCACGCACGTGTCCCCGTCCCAGACGCCGAGGGAGCGGTCGAACTCGGTGAGCCGGCTCCACAGCTCACGCTCCTCGGGCGACTCCGGGACGCCACCAAAAGCGTTGACAAGGTTGTCGTACCAGGTGTTCCACTCGTCCTGGCGCAGTACCCGCAGCTCGGTCGGCTCGGCCGGTGTGTTTCTCGCAACTGTCCCCATGAGCCATGCCTACCAGGGCATTGCGGGACGAGCCAGGGAATTTCCGCCGGGCGCCACCGTGAGGGCCTCCGGTGAAGTTCACTGTGAAGTTGAACCTCGCAGGGGGGACAAGTGGGACCTCCCGTGCCAAGCGGCTGGTCGGATGGATAGGGTCCCGAACTAATGGCAGCAGGACGAGAGCGGCGCGCGGAGGCCGACACGTTCATGGCCCGGTTGAGGAAGCTGGTTCACCGGGTCCGCACCGGCCTGCGCAGAAGTGCCGTCGACTACTTCCGGGGGGACGGCTCGGACTGGGTCGCGCTGGCCGGGCTGCTGATCACGATCCCGGTGATCGTGTCGATGACCCTCGCCAACGCGGTGTGGTTCTCACCGGCCGCCCTCGTCCTCCCGATCGTCGCGGGCGGCCTGCTGCTGCGGCCCGCGAGCCTGCTCGGCCTGTACGCGGCGGCGGCCACCGGCCTGATCGTCGAGTCGGTGAAGCTCGGCCCGTACACCGAGGGCCCGTCGCGGGTGACTCCGGGCGTGGTGCTCGTGGTGGCCGCGTGCGGTTTCTTCGGGCTGCTGATCGCGCAGTTCCGCAGCCGGGTGGGCGTGCCCTGGCGGCGCGGCGGCACCATGCTCTTCGACCTGCGCGAGCGGATCCGGGTGCAGAGCAAGCTGCCCCAACTCCCGCAGGGCTGGCACCGGGAGATGGCGCTGCGGCCTGCGGGCGGCCAGTCGTTCTCCGGGGACTTCGTGGTCGCGGCCCGGACGAACGGTGGTCGGACCATGGAGGTCGTCCTCACGGACGTCTCCGGCAAGGGCATGGACGCGGGCTCCCGCGCCCTGCTCCTCTCCGGAGCCTTCGGCGGCCTGCTCGGCTCGCTGCCCCCGCACGCGTTCCTCCCCGCCGCCAACGGCTATCTGCTCCGCCAGGACTGGGACGAGGGCTTCGCGACCTCGATCCACCTCGTCCTGGACCTCGACTCCGGCGACTACGAACTCTTCTCCGCAGGACACCCGCCGGGCCTCCAGCTCAGCGCGGGCAGCGGCCGCTGGGAGGAGAAGGCCGCGGAAGGGCCACTGCTGGGTGTGTACGACGGCGCCCAGTTCGACCCTGTGAAGGGATCGCTGCGGCCCGGGGACGTGTTGATGCTGTTCACAGATGGTCTGGTGGAGACCTCCGACCGGGACATCGTCGAGGGCATCGACCGCCTCACCGGCGAGGCCGACCGCTATGTCGCCGGCGGTTTCCACGGCGCCGCCTGGCACCTGATCGAGGCGGTCGCCAAGGACGTCAACGACGACCGGGCGCTGCTGCTGGTCTGCCGCGAGGGCCCCACGGCGGCGGCACAGGCCCTGCCCCGATGACCGAACCCCTCACCCCGGCCGAGGTCGAGACCCTCGCCCGCGCCGCCCACGAGGGCCAGACCGACAAGGCGGGCCGCCCCTACGCCGAGCACCTCCAGGCCGTGGCGGAGGGCGTACGCGCGCGTGGCGGGGACGCGGAGCAGATCGCGGCTGCCTGGCTGCACGACTCCGTGGAGGACGACGCACTCACCGAGCGGTGGCTGAGCGAGGCCGCGCTGAGCCGTCGTACGAAGGACATCGTGCTGGCGCTCACCAAGCGGGCGGGGGAGCCCCCGGAGGCGTACGCGGGGCGCATTCTCGCGACCCCTGGCGCGCTTCTCGTGAAGGAGGCGGACCTGGCGCACAACGCGGACCCGGCCCGCCTCGCGGTCCTCGACGAACCGACCCGGAGACGACTGACCGAGAAGTACGCACGGATGCGCGCACTTCTCGGCCTGAGCGTTCCCGACTAGGCGTCCCTGTAGGCGTACCTGATCAGGCGTCGACCGTCTCCCGTACGGCCTGTTGTCCGTGCTGCCGCTCGAACTGCCCGCGGTCGCGGGCCAGTTCGGCCGCGTCGCGCTTGAACGCCCACTCCATGTCCGGCTCGACCACGAAGCGGAACACCCGGCGTACGGGCGGGGTGCACAGCAGGGTGACGGCGGTGACCGCGAGGGCGGTCACCAGGGCGACGCCGTAGGGCCGGTGCAGCCAACTGTGGTCGTACAGGCCCGCGTAACCGGCGCCCTTGATCAGGAAGCCGTGCAGCAGATAGCCGTACAGCGTGCCCGCGCCGAGCGCCGTGAACCAGGTCGTGCGGCTCGGCACCCAGGAGTAGAAGCCGGCGGTCAGCAGCAGCGAGCAGCCGAACATCGCGAGCATCATCACGGGCCCGACCCACCAGGGCGCGCCGAACTCCTGCGCGGAGTCGTGGTGGTAGAACCAACTCGCGTTCATCCGCGGCACCGCCCACCAGCCGAACAGCACCGCGCCCACGAACACCGGCACGGACAGGATCCGCATCTCACGGCGGCGCACCAGCTGGAAGTGCTCGGGCTTCAGGACCAGACCGAGCACGAAGTACGGCAGGAACTGCGCGAGCCGCTGCAGATCGAAGTCGTCGGTCATGGCCGGCGTGCAGGACGCGAGCATGGCGATGCCGAGGGCGATCGGCAGCGGGTGGCGGACCAGTTTCCAGATCGGGGTGGTCAGCCGCCAGATGAACAACGCGCAGAGGAACCAGGTCAGATACAGCGGGTCGAGGAGGGTGATCCGCTGGTGCGGGTCGTCGTTGGCGTAGCGGCTGAAGAGCGAGTACGCGATCTCGAAGACGATGTACGGCAGCGCGACTCCGGTGAGGAGCCGCTTCAGGCGGGCGGGGCTCATGTCGAAACTGCGGGAGAAGTAGCCGGAGATGACGATGAACGCCGGCATGTGGAAGCTGTACACGACCATGTACAGCCCCTGAAGCACTCTGCTGTCGCCCTTCAGGGGCTCCCAGGAGTGCCCGATGGCGACCAACAGGATCGCCAGGTACTTCGCGTTGTCGAAGAACGCGTCACGCGGTTTGGCCTGTTCGTTCTTTTCGTTCTGTTTGCTCTGTTCGTTCTGGCCCGGGGGCGTGTCAGCGTGGAACATCTGAGGCACCCTAGCGTTGCCTGTGGGAATCGGTGAAACCATCGGACGCGCGTCCGGAATCTATTCACGATGTCACGATTCATCCCGATCAAAAGGCGCAAAAGGGCACACGGGGAAGGGTTGTTCGTGTGCGCATGCCAATAATGCGAACGAACTGCGAACGCGCCTCTTCCGAACCTTTGCGACCAACGATGCGTCACCCGCCGCATACGTGGGCCGCGTTGGTGGCACGATGGTTCTGGCGGGGTGCGCGGGTTGCGACCCCGGGCCGGGAGTGCGGACCGACCGAGGGTGTGATCAGTTGTGGCCATTTCACTGTCTGTGGTGCTGCTGTTGGCGATCATCCTGGTGGTGTTGATCCGAGGGGGTTCGATCAAGGCGGGCCCAGCCATAGTCGCGATCCTCTTCGGCTTCTTCCTCGCCTCGACCGGCATGGCGCCGTCCATCAACAGATTCATAAACTCGCTGGCGGAGACGATCAACTCGATCAGCTTCTGAGATCTGATCAGCTTCTGAGGTCTGATCGGCTGCGGAGTTCTGGCCGGCCGCTGAGTCCTGACCGGGGTCGAGACCCCGGGAACGACTCAGGGCCAGGTTGAGGAGTGATCCTCCGACCTGGCCCTGATTCGTATGGAGCGGGCGACGGGAATCGAACCCGCGTAGCTAGTTTGGAAGACTAGTGCTCTACCATTGAGCTACGCCCGCGCACGACGCGCCGCAGGTCAGACGACCGCGGCACAGAAGGCATCGTAGCGGTTCGGGCGGCCTCCGCGCACACCGCATTCCCCATGCCCCTTCCGGCGCCCCGGCGCTCGCCCAGGCGCTCGTGAAATGCGGCAGCTCAACCGCCTGCGGGCATGTACCCTACGTGTCGCACCAGACGGGGTGTGGCGCAGCTTGGTAGCGCGTCCGCTTTGGGAGCGGAAGGCCGTGGGTTCAAATCCCGCCACCCCGACCACCTGCCGAACTTCAGGGACCGGTACCACCGGACCCCAGGGACCGGTACCACACGAGTACCTCGCGAGATCGCCTTTTGGGGCGTCCTGTCGCTGCGGCTACTATGCAAGCTGCGCGCCCGTGTGTCTCTCACACTCTGAAGTCCTCCGGGCGACCAGAAACCGCCGGACCTGTCTGGGTCCGCAAACCAAGAAGTCAGCCCCCAAGGAGACCGAACCGTGAAGAGCGCCGTGGAGACCCTGAACCCGACCCGGGTTCGGCTCAGCATCGAGGTGCCCTTCGAGGAGCTCAAGGACAGCCTCGACGCGGCGTACAAGAAGATCAACCAGCAGGTCACGGTGAAGGGCTTCCGGAAGGGCAAGATCCCGGCGCGCGTCATCGACCAGCGGTTCGGCCGCGGTGCGGTCCTGGAGGAGGCGGTCAACGACGCGCTTCCGAAGTTCTACACCGAGGCGGTCAACGAGGCGGAGCTCAACCCGCTCGGCCAGCCCGAGGTCGACATCACGGAGCTGAAGGACGGCGAGACGCTGAACTTCACCGCCGAGGTCGACATCCGCCCGACCATCGAGATCCCGGACTACTCGGGCATCGAGGTCGAGGTCGACGCCGTAGAGGTCAGCGAAGAGGACATCGACGAGTCCGTCGAGCAGCTCCGCGAGCGCTTCGCGGCGACCTCCCCGGTCGAGCGCGCCGCCGTCGACGGTGACGTCGTCACCCTCGACCTGGAGGCCAAGGTCGACGGAGAGGTCCTCGAGGACGGCGTCGCCGAGGGCGTCTCCTACACCATCGGCTCCGGCGAGCTGCTCGAAGGCATCGACGAGGCCGTGACCGGCCTGGAGGCCGGTGGCGAGGCCACCTTCGCCTCCGAGCTCAAGGGCGGCTCCGCGGCCGGCCAGGAGGCCCAGGTCACCGTCAAGGTCACCCAGGTCGCCGCCCGCGAACTGCCCGCGCTGGACGACGAGTTCGCACAGCTCGCCTCCGAGTTCGACACCCTGGAGGAGCTGCGCGCGGACAGCCGCAAGCGCCTCGAGAACATGAAGCAGTACGACCAGGCCACGCAGGCCCAGGAGCGCGTCCTGGAGAAGCTGCTGGAGCTCGTCGAGGTGCCCGTCCCCGAGAAGCTGCTCGAGGACGAGATCAACACCCGTAAGCACAACCTGGAGCACCACCAGCTCGGTCAGATGGGCCTCGACCTCGAGAAGTACCTCGAGATCCAGGGCAAGACGGCCGAGGAGTTCGACACCGAGACCAAGGACGCCGCGGTCAAGGGCATCAAGACGCAGTTCGTCCTCGACGAGCTCGTCAACAAGGAGAAGCTGAACGTCAACCAGGAGGAGCTCACCGAGCACCTCATGCGGCGCGCGGCCTCCTCCGGCATGTCCCCCGACCAGTTCGCCCAGGCCGTCGTAGAGGGCGGCCAGGTCCCGCTCCTGGTCGGCGAGGTAGCCCGCGGCAAGGCCCTGGCGGTCGTCGTAGAGGCGGCCACGGTCAAGGACACCAACGGCGAGATCGTCGACCTGGACGACGAGGACGACGAGACGGCCACCGAGACGGCGGAGACCGTCGAGGAGCCGACCGAGGCGTAAAGCAGCCGAACGAGGGGCCCTGGGGTTTGCATCAAGCCCCGGGGCCCTTTGCCATACCGTCCACTGGAGCGCGCCCGAAGGGGCGCGGGGAACGGCGCGCTCAGCCCCCACTCACCCGCAGCCCCGCCACAGACCGCAACCACCCCACCCCAGGGGATTCCGCTCAGGCCAGCGCAGCGATGTGCTGACAGCGAACAGTTCCCTTTGCGGGATTCCCCGGAGGGACCCGCGCGTTAGGGTCCATGAATACGAGGGCAGGGGAGTCCCCGTTGCCCCCGGCAGTACACGTGAGACGGCCCGGCGCCGTCGTAAAGACGAGCAGGTGGATACGTGACGAATCTGATGCCTACAGCCGCCGGCGAGCCCTCTTTCGGTGGCCTCGGCGACCAGGTCTACAACCGACTGCTCGGTGAGCGGATCATCTTCCTCGGCCAGGCGGTCGACGACGACATCGCGAACAAGATCACCGCACAGCTCCTGCTCCTTGCCGCTGACCCCGACAAGGACATCTACCTCTACATCAACAGCCCCGGCGGCTCGATCACGGCCGGCATGGCGATCTACGACACCATGCAGTTCATCAAGAACGACGTGGTGACCATCGCCATGGGCCTCGCCGCCTCGATGGGCCAGTTCCTTCTCAGCGCGGGCACCCCGGGCAAGCGCTTCGCCCTCCCGAACGCCGAGATCCTGATCCACCAGCCCTCCGCCGGCCTGGCCGGTTCGGCCTCCGACATCAAGATCCACGCGGAGCGGCTGCTGCACACCAAGAAGCGCATGGCCGAGCTGACGTCCTTCCACACCGGCCAGACGATCGAGCAGATCACTCGCGACTCTGACCGGGACCGCTGGTTCGACGCCGACGAGGCCAAGGAGTACGGCCTCATCGACGACGTCATTCCCACGGCCGCCGGTATGCCGGGCGGCGGCGGCACCGGGGCCTGATGCCCCAGGACAGCCACCAGCCGACCGCCACAGCCCCCAGGAGAGAGACAGTGAACAACTTCCCCGGCAACGGCCTGTACGACCACGCACGCGCCGAATACACGGCCCCCGCCGCCGAGTCCCGCTATGTGATCCCGCGCTTCGTGGAGCGCACCTCGCAGGGCGTCCGCGAGTACGACCCGTACGCGAAGCTCTTCGAGGAGCGCGTGATCTTCCTGGGTGTCCAGATCGACGACGCGTCGGCCAACGACGTCATGGCGCAGTTGCTGTGCCTGGAGTCGATGGACCCCGACCGTGACATCTCGATCTACATCAACAGCCCGGGCGGCTCCTTCACGGCCCTGACTGCGATCTACGACACGATGCAGTTCGTGAAGCCGGACGTTCAGACGGTCTGCATGGGCCAGGCGGCGTCCGCCGCCGCCGTCCTGCTGGCGGCCGGTACGCCGGGCAAGCGCATGGCGCTGCCGAACGCGCGCGTGCTGATCCACCAGCCCTACAGCGAGACCGGCCGGGGCCAGGTCTCCGACCTCGAGATCGCGGCCAACGAGATCCTCCGCATGCGTGCCCAGCTGGAGGACATGCTGGCCAAGCACTCGACCACCCCGCTGGACAAGATCCGCGAGGACATCGAGCGCGACAAGATCCTCACGGCCGAGGACGCCCTGTCGTACGGCCTGATCGACCAGATCATCTCCACCCGGAAGATGAACAACGCCGACGTCCGCTGACCCGGACCCTGTATCGTCCACCACCCCTTGGCACGGTCCACGTGGAAGTGAACCGTGCCAAGGGGGGCCCGAACGGGGGGCCCGGCAAGGTACCGTCGGACATAAGGCAGCACCAGGAGCCGCTGGACCTAGGCGTCTCCCAGGCGAAGGGGAAGCACACCGTGGCACGCATCGGTGACGGCGGCGATCTGCTCAAGTGCTCGTTCTGCGGCAAGAGCCAGAAGCAGGTCAAGAAGCTCATCGCAGGGCCCGGTGTGTACATCTGCGACGAGTGCATCGACCTCTGCAACGAGATCATCGAGGAAGAACTCGCGGAGACGAGCGAGGTCCGCTGGGAGGAACTCCCCAAGCCCCGCGAGATCTACGAGTTCCTCGAGGGGTACGTCGTCGGCCAGGAGTCGGCGAAGAAGGCACTCTCGGTAGCGGTGTACAACCACTACAAGCGCGTCCAGGCCGGTGAGAACGGCGGCGGCCAAAGCCGCGAGGACGCCATCGAGTTGGCGAAGTCCAACATCCTCCTGCTCGGCCCCACGGGCTCGGGCAAGACCCTCCTCGCACAGACCCTGGCCCGCATGCTGAACGTGCCGTTCGCGATCGCCGACGCGACCGCGCTCACGGAGGCGGGCTACGTCGGCGAGGACGTCGAGAACATCCTGCTGAAGCTCATCCAGGCCGCTGACTACGACGTCAAGAAGGCCGAGACGGGCATCATCTACATCGACGAGATCGACAAGGTCGCGAGGAAGAGCGAGAACCCCTCGATCACTCGTGACGTGTCCGGCGAGGGCGTCCAGCAGGCCCTGCTGAAGATCCTGGAGGGCACGACGGCCTCGGTCCCGCCGCAGGGCGGCCGTAAACACCCGCACCAGGAGTTCATCCAGATCGACACGACGAACGTCCTGTTCATCGTGGGCGGCGCCTTCTCGGGTCTGGAGAAGCTCATCGAGTCCAGGGCCGGCGCCAAGGGCATCGGCTTCGGCGCGACGATCCGCTCCAAGCGGGAGTTGCAGGCCAAGGACCAGTTCGAGGACGTCATGCCCGAGGACCTGGTGAAGTTCGGCATGATCCCCGAGTTCATCGGCCGCCTCCCCGTCATCACCTCGGTCCACAACCTGGACCGCGAGGCCCTGCTCCAGATCCTCATCGAGCCGCGCAACGCTCTCGTCAAGCAGTACGAGCGCCTCTTCGAACTCGACGGCGTGGAGCTGGACTTCGAGCGCGAGGCCCTCGAAGCCATCGCCGACCAGGCCATCCTCCGCCAGACCGGCGCCCGCGGCCTGCGCGCCATCATGGAGGAAGTCCTCCAGGGCGTCATGTACGAGGTCCCGTCCCGCAAGGACGTGGCCCGGGTCGTCATCACGGCGGACGTCGTCCTGTCGAACGTCAACCCGACCCTGATCCCGCGCGACGCCCGAGGCCGCGGCCCGGGCGAGCAGAAGACGGCGTAGCCGACAGTCTCTGTACGACACGAAGGGCGCCCGGTCAGTCAACTGACCGGGCGCCCTTCGTAGTTGAGGCCTCCGAGGTCAGGCCTTCACCCGAATTTCCTTACGCAGCTTGGTGGTCATGTCGACGGCGGTGTCCTTCGACACGTCGGCCGTGTTGTCGCCGGGGGAGACCATGGCGATGGTGCTGTAGTCGGCCCAGGCGCAGAACCAGTCGGTCTGCTGCTTCTTGGTCAACTGGTTCGTCGCCTTGGTCGCCTGGCACTTCATGACCGCGCCGTCGATGTCGACCGACTCGGCCTGCCCGACCAGTTCGCTCCCGCCCGTCGAGCTGCTGCTGGAGGAGTTGCTCTGCTTGACGTCCTTCTGGATGTCCGCGAAGAACGCGTCCAGGGCCTTCTCCGGATCGGCGATCTTGCCGTAGGCGCCGATGAGTGAGACGCCCTTGGCCGTGAGGAGTTCCGTCTGACTCGGCGCGGTGGTGGGGTCGTCCGGGTCATAGCCGCTCAGGTCGGCCGTCGTGTAGGCACCGAGGACGGCGGTGCCGTTCTTGACGCCGCTCTGCTCCAGGTCCTTCACGGTCGACGAGCCGCTGTCAGTGGTGTCGCCGTCCTTGGTCGCCCGGTTGTAGTCACCGAGCACCTTCGCCGGCGTCGTCAGCTTGTGGGCACCGTCGTCCGTGAGACCGGACGCCCCGGTGTAGCCGAGGACGAAGTACACGCCCACACCGATGGCGGCCACCACCGCCACCGCGCCGATGATGAGCCCGGTCTTCTTCTTCCCACCGGGCGCCGGCGGCTGCGGAACGCCGTACGGGGGCTGCCCGTAAGGAGGTTGGCCGTACGGCGCCTGCTGTCCGTACGGCGGCTGCGGCTGGCCGTAGGGGCCCTCGTCAACACCGTGCGCGTCTCGGCGTTCAGCCGCCGCCGCGAGACCGGCATCATGCGGCTGGTCGGCGCGTCCGGCTTCTACATCCAGGCCA
>NZ_JBLTJC010000053.1:0-41050 GCF_048158785.1 Streptomyces colwelliae
GGGTGGGGCGGGTTGGTGGTCAGATACCAGGTGGCCTTCTCCGGCAGGGTGCCCGGGTCGCTGGTGGCCACGACCAGGCGGCAGGTGCTGTTCGGGCCGTAGCCGCCCAGCGTCGCATCGGCGGCCCACCAGGTCTCGGTGTGCCCGTCGCGGAAGCGGCGCTCGATGGGCCTCCAGTCGCCCGGATTCTCGGGATCGGTGCCGGTCAGGGCGCGGGCGGCGTCGATCGGGGTGTGCGGCTCGTCGGCGGGTGCCCAGCTGCCGCGGTGCGGCCGCAGTGCCACCACGTAGGGAAGGTCGGCCTCGCGCAGTGCCAAGTACCAGTCGTCACTGACCGAGTAGGCGCAGTCGGCCACCACGGCTCGGCACGGGAAGCCCGCCTGCTTGCCTTGGGCCGCGAGAGCGGCCGAGATCTGCGGCTTGGTACGGAAGTTGGGGTCGGCCCGGCCGCGGGCGAAGTGGTGGGCCGGGGTGTAGGGCTGCGCGTGCAGCGGGTAGTAGATCCGCCCGTCGGTCCACACAGTGGTGACCGTGACGATCCCGTTGTCGGTCTTGCCCAGTCGGCCCAGCCACTGCCGGCCCACGTGCGCGGTGGCGGTGCCGTCCTTGCGGTCGCCGGAATCGTCGATGACCAGCACCCCCTGATCGTGTGGGGCGGTGGCCGGATCGGCGCGCATCAGCTGCAGACGCCGGTCGTTGACCTTCACATCGTCCCAACTGGACTCCGACAGGAAGAACTGCAGTCGCTGCACGGCCGCATCCTTCGAGCCGGTCACCGGCTCGGCTCCGGCCAGACAGGTCAGCGTCTTGTTGCGGTCGCGCGGCGCCAACAGGGCAGTGAGGTACTCGCGCAGGCCGCGCCGCTGGGCGAGCGAGACCAGCAGGTCATCAAAGCGGGCCGCGTACTCCTCCAGCGGGCCCGGAGCGGGCGGGCAGGCACGTCGCTCGGTCATCGCTCCTCCCTGAGAACGGTCTCCTTCCGCTCTACGAGCAAGTCCGAGGAGCCGTCAAGTCCCGCTACCACCGGGTTTAACGGACTACCGGTAGCGTCCCGGATCCCCACCCCGGGCGTCATGTCGACACCGGGTATTCCCGCTCCGCCGGGAGCAGCCGTTTGGTCTCGGTGCTCCGGCCGGTCCGGAGCGGCGCCGAGATGCTTCGCCGACTGGGCGGCGCTCAGTGCCGCGTGGGTCTGCGCACGTTCCGGCGCGGATGCGGCCGCCTGCGTCGGCGCGGCGGCGAGGCTCGCCGCCGTCGTGGTCTGACGATCGTCTTCCCACCGAGCGACCTCATGTCGGTTCTTCCAGGTCGGTATCGATGGTGAGATGGAGCAAGTGCCGCGCGTGTCACGCGAGATCAGGCCAAGCAGACGATCGCTTGAAACGTGCGGGCCGACTTGAACCTCCCCTTGGGAGAGGGGTCAGGGTCGGGGCATGAACAGCGATGATCTCGACGGACGAGTCGCCGTGGTGGCGGGCGGCAGCAAGGGACTTGGGCTGGCGACAGCACACCGGCTCCGGGAAGCCGGGGCCCGGGTGCTCACCGTCGCCCGTACGGCCCAGGACAGACCCGACTCCCTCTTCGTGCGGGCCGATCTGAGCATCCCCGCGGGCGTCGCGGTCGCGGCCGCCGCGGTGACCGAGCTTGTCGGCGTACCAGACATTCTGGTGCATGTCGTGGGCGGCTCCCGCTCCCCGGCCGGTGGGCACGCGGCGCTCGACGACCAACTCTGGTCGCGGGAACTGGCGTTCAACCTCTTCCCGGCGGTCCGGCTCGACCGGCAGCTGGTCCCTGGGATGGTGGCCCGCGGGTCGGGTGCGGTCGTGCACGTGACGTCGATCCAGCGCCGTATGCCCCTGCACGACTCGACGCTCGCGTACGCCGCGGCGAAGAGCGCACTGGCCGCCTACAGCAAGGGACTTGCCAACGAGGTCGCTCCGGCAGGGGTCCGCGTCAACTCCGTCGCGCCCGGCTTCATCCGCACCGACGGCGCCGAGCACCTCCTCGCCCGCCGGATGCGCGAGGGCGGCGTCTCCCGCGAGACCGCCCTGGAAGACCTGATGCGGGTGCTCGGCGGCATCCCGCTCGGGCGGCCCGCCGAGCCGGAGGAAGTGGCCGAGGTGATCGGCTTCCTGGTCTCAGACCGGGCCGGTGCGGTCACCGCCGCCGAGTACGTCGTCGACGGCGGGACAGTCCGCACGCTGTGAGCCGCCGTCCTCATCGCGCGCTCCTCGACGACGATGTCGGCGTACACGACGACGCGACCGCCGCAGGCGGCATAGCCTGAACGATGAGGAGGACCGCGTGGGAGCACGGCTGACGATCGGGGAGTTCTCCCGGATCACGCATCTGAGCATCCGCACCCTGCGCCGGTACCACGAGCAGGGGATTCTCGTCCCCGCCGAGGTCGACCCCGCCACGAACCACCGCTACTACACGCCCGCGCAGGTCCGACCCGCGCTGACCATCAAGCGGTTCCGTGAACTCGACCTTCCGCTGGCGGACCTCAGGCGCTTCCTGGAGGCAGGGGCCACCGGCAGGAACGAGGAGGGGCACAGTACGGCGCAGCAGATCGTCGTCGCCCACCTGCGTCGGCTCGAAGACCGGCTCGGCCGTACCCAGCGGGCGGTCGAGGCGCTCCGGGAGATCCTCGACCCGCGGGCCGAGCGAGCCGTGAGCCTCGAAGTCCTCCCGGCGCAAAGCGTGTTCGCCGTGACCCTCGACGTCCCGCCCGGGGCGGGGCTGAGTTGGTACGACTCCGCGATGCGCGACCTGGACGCGGCCGCCGTCGGCCGCCCGGTGCTCCCGCCGGGCGGCCGCTACCAGCACACGCTCTTCACCGAGGGCCACGGCCGAGCCACGGTCTACCTCCCCGCCGAAGGACCACTGCCCCCGGAAGCACCGGAAACCGTAAGGGAGTTGAGGCTGCCCCGGCGGACCGTCGCCGTCGCCACTCACCGCGGACCGCACGACGACCTCGACCTCACCTACGCAGCCATCGGTTCCTTCACCGCCCAACACGGCCTGCGTGCCCGGGATCTCGTGGAGGAGACGTATCTCGTCGGTCCACGCGACACCGACGAACCCGACCGCTGGCGCACTCTGGTCGCCTGGCTGATCACTCCCTCCGACCAGGGCGACGCGAGTCGTGACCGCGAACCTTTTGGCCCCTCCGAGCGGTTTCAGGAAAGAACGAGTGGCCGAACGAGCGAGTGAGCCCGCCATGTCACCAGCTCATCCAGGGGACGGGTTTCGGGCCACCCGCCTCCTCTCCGCCCCCGATGCCGAGACGGCGCTTGATGGCTGCGCACGTTCGGCGTGGCCCTCGTCCGCCGTTACGCGGACGAGCACGAACTGCAACTGGCCGCCGAGCCACCCCCGAAGGAGCGCTGCCGGTCCGCGACCCGTCGGCTGTACCAGGAGTGGGTCGTCGCAAACCTCCGTCCGACAGCCCCCGATTGAGACGGCGTCCTGCTCAGCCGTGCGCTGCTGGGCTTCCTGGAGCCCGCGCTCGTCCCGTACCTCGTCCGGTCGCAAGGGCTGCCGCTCAAGCGGGTGGGGGACGGCTGGCTCGACCTGGTGACCCGGCGTAGTTTCTTCAAGAATTCCTCGGTCGACTCTCGCTCCTGCTGCCATGGAGGGGTGACCCGAACCGGGTCTGGGCGTCGTGTATTAACTGCCAGGCTCGCAAACAGCGGGCTCACAGTGAAAGAAGGGCAGTCCGTGCGTACACGACGCTTTCCGCGGCTTCTTGCGATAGCCGCCTTAAGCCCGGTCCTCGCGCTCGCCGCCTGTGCGAGTAATTCGTCCGGAACGGACAGTCACGCTTCTCCCTCGAAGGGGGCTTCTCAGAAGTCCCAGCAGGGGAAGAAGGGTATCAAGAATCGTGACGAGTTCACGGACTCGCTGCAGAACATATTCTTCCAGGGACTCCCGCAGAACGCGGGCGGACTCGAGAGTTCCTTCGCGCCCGCCTACGACTTCGACCAGGACAGCTGCTACCCGGCCGCGGCCATCACGCAGCTGGGCGAGATCAATCCGGGACTGCCGCTCACCGGAGACATCACCGAGGGCTGCCGGGAGCCGGCAGACCTGGAGCGTACTCAGCTCTACGCCAGGTCGATCTGCAACAACGGATGGTGTGCCGTCATGTACGGCACCTATTTCAGGAAAGATGAGTCACAGCGACCCATCGGAAATCCAGGTACTGAGGTCAACAACCGACCCAGTACGGGCACTGGCCACACGAACGACTGGGAGCATGCCATTTCGTGGATCAATCAGAGCACGAATCAAGTGGAATTCGTGTCGGTGACCGCGCACGGCGAGTACCATACTTTCCCTCGCAGTGAGGTGCAGTTCGAAAACACTCACCCGAAGATCGTGTATCACAAGGACGGATTTCTGACCCACGTCCTGCGCGTGGCCGACGGCAGCGACCAGCAGGTCCAGAACGCCTCGGGCGCATGGTTCCATCCGCCGCTCGTCGACTGGAACGGCTTCCCGAGCACGGAAGTGCGGGACAAGCTGGTGAACGCCGATTTCGGAGAGGCGAAATTGGACCTGCGGGACGGCTCGTTCCAGGAGCACCTCGCCAAGGCCAAGCCCCAGGAAGTGCCGCTCAATCCGAACGGCTGACGTGCCGAGTGGCTGATGTCCCTCGACATGGCTGAGAACACGGGAACGACCCCGGCGCGGCAGGAGAAGGACACTGCCGCGCCGGGGTCGTTCGGTGGATGCCGGGGAAGCCGGCCACGCAGCCGGCGGCCTCGGCCTCAGTTGAAGAAGCGCACCGACTGGACGTTCTGGAAGCCGGTGTCGCCCAGGAGGTCCGGGACGTCGCCCTCGACGAACTTGGAGTTGCCGGTGCAGTCCGGGCCGTCCCAGACCTTGACGAAGCCTCCGCCGGTCTGGAGCGAGCCGTCGAACCGCACGTTCTGGCAGCCCGGTCCCGAGACGCCCTGCGACGCGTCGAGGAAGTTCGTCTTCGCGAAGACGGTCACGTTGTCCGCGGGATCGGACGTGGGGGACGCCTGCTGCGAGGGCTGGGCCGCCGTTCCCCCCGCGGAAGAGCCGCCGCCCTGTGCCTTGCCGCCGTCCGGGGTGACGCCGAACCACACACCGCCGACACCCTGCCCCTTGGTGTCACCGGGAGCGGTGTCCTTGCTGAAGAGATAGACGGGCCAGCCGCCGACTGTGACCTGGAAACCACCGTCCCGCTCGATGAAGCCGATCTTCGACTTGTCGATCCCGTCGATGAAGACCCTGCCGTCACGCGCCACCAGATACGGCGGCCAAGTGGTCGCGCAGTCACCGGCGCAGTTGGAACGCGAGGGATTGCTGGAATCCTTGTCGAACCGGTAGAGGGTGAATTGTTTTCCGTTGATGACCACCGGATCGAGGTCACCCGCGGAACTCGCGCTCAATTGCACCCACTTACGGAGCACCGGTTTCGGAGCGACGGCAGCGACAGCGGGCGCGGCAGCGACGGCAAGGTCTCCGGTACTCATATTGGCACCGTTTTCCTGCGCGGTGCCCTGCTGCAATTCGAGCGCGCTGGTGGCTTCCGCCGCGGCCTGTGCGGCTTCGTCGTCACCGTTGCAGGCCGACAGGAAAAACATCCCCGCCAGTACGGCGGAGGCGAGTGGGAGGACGCGTGAACGCGAACTCGACATGAGAACTCCTGAGAGAGTTTGACGCACGGAATTGATGAGAACGTGTCACGCCACCGGCTGCGGGTGGACCTGAAGCAGCCTGCCTTTCGGGCTCAGCCCGAAGCGGTTACTGCCCGCGTTGCCGTCACGTACCAGGAAGACCAGCAGGACGATGAAGCCGACCACCGGTATCAGTCCGATGAAAAGCCACCAGCCCCGACGGTCGGTGTCGTGCAGTCGGCGCACGGTCACCGCCAGACTCGGCAGGAAGGTGAGAATGCCGTAGGCGAGTGCGATGTATTCGGTTCCCGCGAGGTAGCCGGCCCCGCTGAGGGCGAGCACCGCGATTTGGTCGAACAGGTTGAAGAGCCAGAACTCGGCACGCCGAGCCCGCCCTTTGAAGACGCCGTAGCGCTTCAGGACATCGAAGTAGTACCTCATCGATTTCCTCTGAGTCGGAGGCGGGGTGAAGGCGGAGCGGCCTCTTTGTGCTCGGCTGCTCCGCCTTCTACACGACAAGGCCGTCCCGCAGAGTTCAACCAGGTTCCGTGTGACCGATCAGAGGCGTGCGGAATACTGTTTGCGCAGCCCCCGCATAGCGTAGAAATGGCGCGACTTCACCGTTCCCGACGGTATGCCGAGTATGAGCGACGCCTCGTTCAGCGTCCGACCGCAGAGGTACACGAGCGTCACCACTTCCCGGTGCTCCCTGGACAGAGAGCGCAGCAGGGAGACCACCTCGAGGGAGGTCAGGACCCCGTCGGTGTGGTCCGGCAGCGTGGTGTCGTAGGTGTGACTGGTCACCGTCTCGTGCCGCGCGTAGGCACTGCGCATGCGGTCGACGATGAGGTTCCTGGCCACCTTCAGCAGCCACCCGCGTACCGACCCCTCGTGGTGGTGCAGCCGGTCGGCGTGACGCCACGCCCTGATGAACGTCTCCTGGACGATGTCCTCGGCGAGGTGTTGATCCGTCAGGGACCGCCGCGTGTACGCCAGTAACGCAGGGCGATGTTGTTCCACCAACTCGTGCACCCTGTCCGAGGTGGACGGGGGCGCACTTTCATCGATGCCCGCAAGCAACGTCATGATGTGGGAGTCCTGCTCTGTTCGCACCGACGGCCTGGCCAGCATGGGCGGGGGGACAGACTGGCCAAGGAACCGTCGGCTTCTCGGTCTTGGAGCGGCGAGAGTAGGCAAGGGGCAGTGCCGAATCAGTGACGGGAAAGTGAGCGAGCAGAGCTCCGGCTCGTCGTGCTGTTCGCTGTCGCGCGGCAAGTCACCGAGAAGGGAACCTTGTTGGAGGTGGTCCCGTCCGCGCCTCTGATCTGCACTCCGATCTCACTGGCGAAGGTACCGACTTGCGTGTAAGAGGTCAGTCGTATGGCCTCCCGCTTGGTCGGCTCGCCGCCGCGGGCGAAGTCGAGGGCGCGCCACTCCCGGTCGACCGCCGAACCGTCTGCCGTCACCCACCGGTAGGTGACCTGGGCCGGTGTCCGGTCCACCGTGAACGTGGCGGTGAAGGTGGGGGCTTGTCCGGCCGGAGGGGCACACTGGCCGACGTAGGTGGTGTTCTCACCCGTGACGGTCACGGTCACGTGCGGTGCTTCCGTTGCCGGGGCCCCTGCTGCCCGGGTGCTCGATGTCGCCGCCTGGTTCGACGTCGACGGCTCATGGTCGTGGCCGACCGATGCGTATGTCAGTCCGGCGCCGATCAGCAAGGCGCACCCGGAGGCCACGGCGGCGACGACTCCGCGCTTGGTGCGGCGCGGGGGGCCGGAGGCCGCGGGGTTCGGCCCGGAAACGGACGCGAAGACCGGCGATGCCACGTAGGAGGTCTGGGTCGGCAGGGCCGTAGGAACCCCGGACGAGGCCGCCGATGGCGGAGGGGCCGGAGGGGTGCCGATCGTGGGCACCTTGACGGTGGAGGGATGAGCCTGCGGGGGAGCGGCACTCCCCGTGGCGATCAACCGAAGGCGCTCCTGCGCGAGTTCGGCGGTGAGGCGCTCGGTGGGCTCCTTGCGCAGGAGTTCGGCGATCACCGTGGACAGCGGCCCCGCGCGGCGAGGCGGCGGAAACCGCTCGTCCACGACTGCGCGAAGGGTGCTGAGCGCGGTGTCCCGCCGGAAAGGAGGTACGCCCTCCACGGCCACGTACAGCAGGGCCCCGAGCGACCAGAGGTCGGAGGCCGGGCCCGGCGTACGGCCGAGCACGCGCTCGGGCGGCAGATACTCGGGAGAACCCACCACCTGCCCGGCCACGGTCAGGGAGGCGTCGCCTTCGAGCGTGGCGATGCCGAAGTCGGTGAGGACCACCCTGCCGCCGTCCTGGGAGAGGAGCACGTTCGCGGGCTTCACATCCCGGTGCAGGACTCCCGCCTCGTGCGCCGCGCGCAGGGCGGACAGGACCTCGCCGCCGATCTGTGCGACCCGCCGCGGGGCCAACGGCCCTTCGGAGCGCAGCAGTTCCTCCAGCGAGCGGCCGCGGACGAGTTCCATGACGATCCACGGGCGGCCGTCGGCGTTGGCGACGTCGTGGACCGTCACCACGTTGGGGCTGACGATCCGGGCGGCGGCCCACGCCTCGCGCTCAAGTCGCCTGTAGAGCTGGGCGGTTTCCGCGGCTGCCGCCCCGGCCGGTGCCCGTACCTCCTTGACGGCGACCTCGCGTTGCAGCGTCTCGTCCCAGGCTCGCCACACCGTCCCCATGCCACCCTCGCCAAGGAGGGACAACAGCCGGTATCGACCCGCGACCTTCCGTTCCTGGCCAGGCGGCACCTGGGCAGCCTCCTCGTTGTGCATCCCGGCGGTACTCGCTTTCCTCGCGTCTTCCAAACGTCTGGTCACCACGCCGGCCCGATGTCCCTGGAGCCGTCGTTCGGCACCTACACGCCGTGGACGGCGCGTCGGGTTCACCGCTTCTGCTTCTGGTTCAGCGGTCGTTGAACACCTGGCAGCCGCTGTCTCGTGGTCCGGGCACGATGTTTCCCACCGGCCCGACACCCTCTCGTACGGCGCTGTCCAGGGCGTACAGCCCGGCGCGTCTGCCGGCAAAGCTCTGACCTGGTCTTATGGGCCGGTCGGAGCCCTTTCTCGTGCCTGGGGCTTCCCGCTTCTACCTGCGAGTTCCCGGGAGTTCCCGTGGGGCTGTGCACGCGTTGTGGGCCTCCGCTACGAACTGTTCCTCCGCCGGTGTCATCGACGCGCTGTAGGGGTCGTTCTGCGCCTCCAACCGGTCCGTGCCCTTGGCGAGCAGGGAAGTCCGGTGCGGCGTGCGGAGCGTGGGCGGGCGGTCGGGCCGGTCCGTGAACTCCTCGATGCCGCGCTCGAGCGCCTTCCCCCGGTCCCGAGTCAACTGCTCCCCCGAGGTCCTGGACTGTTCCAGCCCGTGCACCCCGACGATCTCCGCTGCCCGCATCCGCTCCCGGCTCCGCCCAGCCCGTTCCGTGCCGGCATCCGTCGGCCATTACCGGTAACCATCGGCAAGCGGTCCGCGTTCCCCGGTCGTCGGCCGGATCATGATTGTGCTGTATTCCGGACAGGACTTGTCGCTCGATCGGCCGGACTCCCGAGAGACTCCCGCCGCGAGCGTGGTCGAGTCAGCAGGGTGCTCGGTGGAGTTGAGTACCCTGCGCTGCGCCTGTGCCGCGGCCGCAAGGTGCGGGTGGTCGCTCCAGGTGTTGGCTCAGGGACGGATCCACGTCATCCCGGACGGCGCCACCATAGGGATGTGCTGGGAGCCAGTCCTCGCGGTGCTCAGCGACCTCGTGTTCTCCCCGAGAGCCCACTGCCGTGTGATGACGCCCGACACTCGACGTCGTCCGCTCTTCCTCGCATGCTGCGCACCACCGAGGACTCCGCAACGTAGCGCCCCAGCCGGTCCGTGGCTGGTCCGGGAGGGGCGAAGATTTGTGGTGAACGGGTCCGGAAGGTTGCTGACCGGTTTTGGATGGTGGCCCGGTCCCGTGGGTGCCTGAAAGGGGAAAGCTCCTTCCAGGCACCCGACTTGAGGCTCTAGAAGAACCCAAGTTTCTTCGGGCTGTAAGAAACAAGAAGGTTCTTCGTCTGCTGATAGTGGTCCAGCATCATCTTGTGGTTCTCGCGGCCGATGCCGGACTGCTTGTAACCACCGAACGCCGCGTGCGCGGGGTACGCGTGGTAGCAGTTCGTCCACACCCGGCCCGCCTGGATCGCCCGGCCCGCGCGGTACGCCGTGTTGATGTCCCGGGTCCACACGCCGGCGCCGAGGCCGTACAGCGTGTCGTTGGCGACCTTGATCGCGTCGTCGAAGTCGTCGAACGACGTCACCGAGACCACCGGCCCGAAGATCTCCTCCTGGAAGATCCGCATCCGGTTGTCGCCCTCGAAGATCGTCGGCTGGACGTAGTAACCGCCCTTCAACTCACCGTCGTAGTCGAGGCGTTCACCGCCCGTGAGGATCTTCGCGCCTTCCTGCCGGCCGATGTCCAGGTAGGAGAGGATCTTCTCCAACTGGTCGTTGGACGCCTGCGCGCCGATCATCGTGTCCGTGTCGAGCGGATGGCCCGGCTTGATCAACTCGGTGCGGGCGACGGCCGCTTGGAGGAAGTCCGAGTAGTGGCTGCGCTGGATGAGCGCCCGGGACGGGCAGGTGCACACCTCGCCCTGGTTGAGCGCGAACATCGTGAAGCCTTCGAGCGCCTTGTCGAGGAAGTCGTCGTTCGCCGACGACACGTCGTCGAAGAAGATGTTCGGGGACTTGCCGCCGAGTTCGAGCGTGACCGGCTTGATGTTCTCGGAGGCGTACTGCATGATCAGCCGCCCCGTCGTGGTCTCGCCGGTGAAGGCGACCTTCGCCACGCGCGGGCTGGACGCGAGCGGCTTGCCCGCCTCGACGCCGAAGCCGTTGACGATGTTCACCACGCCCGGCGGCAGCAGGTCCGCGATCAGGCTCATCCAGTAGTGGATGGACGCCGGTGTCTGCTCGGCCGGCTTGATGATGACCGCGTTGCCCGCCGCGAGCGCCGGCGCCAGCTTCCAAGTCGCCATCAGGATCGGGAAGTTCCACGGGATGATCTGCGCGACGACTCCGAGCGGCTCGTGGAAGTGGTACGCCACCGTGTCGTCGTCGACCTCGCCCAGCGAACCCTCCTGCGCCCGGATCGCCCCCGCGAAGTAGCGGAAGTGGTCGATGGCGAGCGGGATGTCCGCGGCGAGCGTCTCGCGGACCGGCTTGCCGTTCTCCCAGCTCTCCGCGACCGCGAGCGGCTCCAGCATCGCCTCCATCCGGTCGGCGATCTTGAGCAGGATGTCGGAACGCTCGGTCACCGACGTCCGGCCCCAGCCCGGCGCCGCCGCGTGCGCCGCGTCCAGCGCCAGCTCCACGTCCTCCGCGGTACCGCGCGCGATCTCGGTGAACGGCTGCCCGTTCACCGGTGACGGGTTCTCGAAGTACTGCCCGCGGGCCGGCGGCACGTACTCGCCGCCGATGAAGTGGTCGTAGCGCGCCTGGTAGGAGACGATCGCGCCCTCGGTGCCGGGTGCCGCGTAACGGGTCATCCTGGTCTGCCTCCCGGAACAGCGCTGCCCGCCGTTGGGCAGCTCTCGGCGCGAGGCTAGGGAGCGGGACGTTGCATGTACGTTGCGCGGGGGCGGAGGCGTGTCGGGATCGGGGTGCGGGCAGTCCAAGTGACCTGTACCGAGGGCGAGTTACGTCAGTGATGTGTCTGGCGTGACCACGTGCCCGGTGCCGCCAGCTCGGACTCCAGCGCGACGAGTCGCGAACGCACGGGTGCCGTCGGCCGTATCGCCGCGAGCGCCCGCCATACGTCGAGGTCGTCCTCGCCCCACGGCGCGTGCGCCCAGTCCGCCAGCAGGTCGGGGTCGCGGCGGGCGATCAGCGCCGTACGGAGGCCGTCCGCGAGGCGGGCCCTGAGCCGGACCACCGCCGGTGCCTGCGAACCGGGCAACAACGGACCCGTGTACGCCGTCGCCGCTCCCGTGACCGCGCCCCCTTCCAGCCGCCGCTCGACGATCGCCACATCGGACTCGACCGGCGACGTGAGCCGGTAAGGACGCGAGGCGAGCAGTCCGGGCCCCAACAGCCTGCGCAGCCGTGCCAGTTCGGCCCGCAACGTCACCGGCGGAACCGACTCGTCCTCGTACAACGCGCACAGCAGCTCGTCGCCGGTCAGCCCCTCGGGATGCCGGGCCAGCAGCACCAGGATCTCGCTGTGCCGGCGGCTCAGCCTCATCTTGCGCCCGTGGACGCACAGTTGGGCCTCGTCCCGGCCCAGTGCCGTCAGTTCGGGTCCGTCGACCGAGGTCTGCTCCGGGGCGAGCAACGCCAGTTGGGACTCGGCGGCCCGCGCCACCGCCTGCACGAACCCCAGGCTGTGGGGATGCGCCAGCCCGTTCCCACCGGTGATGTCCACGGCACCGAGCACCCGTCCCGTGCGCGGATCGTGCACCGGAGCCGCCGCGCACGTCCACGGCTGAACCCGCCGGATGAAGTGCTCGGCCGCGAACACCTGCACCGGCCGGTCCACGGCGACCGCCGTACCCGGCGCGTTCGTCCCGACCGCGCTCTCCGCCCAGCGCGCACCCGGCACGAAGTTCATCCGGCCCGCCTTCCGCCGGGTCGCCGGATCACCCTCGACCCACAACAGCCTGCCCTGCGCGTCGCACACCGCCAGCAGATGCTCGCCGTCCGCGGCGAACGTACCCACCAACTCCCGTATCAGCGGCATCACCCGGGCCAGCGGATGCTCCGCGCGATAGACACCCAGATCACCGTCCGTCAGCTCCACGCTCGCCGTGCCCTCGGGGCCGACACCGGCCCGCGCGGAACGCCGCCAGGAGTCGGCCACCACCGACCGCACCGGCTGCGGCACCGTACCCGCCACCGCGAACGTCTCGTGCGCCCGCCGCAGCACCCGCACCCGCTCGGCAGGGTCGGCCCCCGGCTCCAGGGCCACCCATGGATCGGTCAACTCGGCCTCCCCTGAAGTCGATACAAGCGGCGATACTGCGGAGATGCGGCGACGACACGGCGCTGACACGACAGCGACACGGCGCCGCAACGGATGCGGACATCGTCACTCCGCAGACGGATCCGGACAACCGTTTCGACCAGGGCCGACCCGAACGAACCGCATCGCACTCGGAACAGGCTCGCAACCGGCCCGGATCTGCCTCGGCTCAGGCGAAATTGACCATCCTTATGTAACGCGTCCAGTCCCAGTTCGGCCCCGGATCGGTGTGGTCGGTGCCCGGCACCTCGTAGTGCCCGATGATGTGCGCCCGGTCCTTGGGGAGCCCGTACTTCGTGCAGACCGCCGCCGTCAGCCTGGCCGACTGCTCGTACAACGCGTCGGTGAACCACGCGGGTTGATCCACCCAGCCCTCGTGCTCGATACCGATGCTGCGCGTGTTGTAGTCCCAGTTCCCCGCGTGCCAGGCGACATCGGCCTCCCGCACACACTGCGCCACATGCCCGTCGGCCGATCGCACGAGGTAGTGCGCGGACACCTTCTTCTGCGGATTCTGGAAGATCGACAGGGTCGAGGAGTACGTCTCCTGCGTGACATGGATGATCACGTAGGCGAGGGGATAGGTGCTCGGGCGGTTGGACGCCGTGTAGTTGGAGGTGCTCGCCGGCTGCCACTCGGCCGACGGATAGTCGACGGCCTGGGTCTGCGCCCCGGCCTGCGTATCGGGAAGTAACGCGTACGGTACGGCGGCCAGCGCGGCACCCTTGAGGATGCGCCGCCTGCTGGGAAGCGGTCTTGAACGGTCCACTGCGGGTTGCCTTTCAGGGGCGTTCGGGGCGTTCGGGTGTATCGGGGTGAGCGGCGCGCTCAGTGCTGGAGTGCCGCCGCGGTCTCACGCAGCCGCGCGTGCAGTCCGCGGTGAGTCTCGCGCGCGGGCAGCCATTCCTTCCGGATCTTCGCCACGCAGGTGTAGTTGGTGTCGCACACGTTGGCCAACGGCGATTCGACGGCCTGGGTCGCGAATTGGTAGGCGTCCAGTTCGCTGAACCCGTAGTCGCGCACCAGCCAGCGCACCAGGTCGAGTTGGGAGATCCGGAACGCGTCCTCCAAGGGGCGTGCCGAACCCGTCGAGATGATGTGCGTGTCCGATTCGATGCGCGGCCAGGGCGTGGCGACCCCCTTGAGCAGCTCCACGATCACCACGGTGTTCATCGCGCACTCGACGGCGACGCCGCAGGTCTCGCCCTCGCCCTGCCGGGCGTGCCCGTCGCCGAGGCTGAGCAGGGCCCCCTCCACGTTCACTCCGAGGTAACAGGTGACCCCGGCCCGCATCTCGGGCGTGTCCATGTTCCCGCCGTGCGCGTCGGGCACCAGCGCCGAACGCACCTCCAGATTGGCGGGGGCCACGCCCACCGTGCCGTGCATCGGATCGAGGGGCAGCTCGATCTCGATGTCGCTGTCCCGCGCGCGGAACAACGCCGTACGGCGGGTCCGGTCCAACTGCCAGATCCAGACGGTCTCCGGAAGCGGCGGCTGCAACGTCGCCGTGGTGTGGGTCGAGGTGAGCGCGCCGAAGAGGGGCACCGTCGTCGAGGCGGCCCAGTCCCGGGCGGGTTCGATCGACACGAAGTGCACGGCGACCGTGTCGCCCGGCTCCGCGCCCTCCACGTGGAAGGGGCCGGTCTGCGGGTTGAGGAACGGGAACTCGCACACCTCGGACACCAGGTCCTTCTCGGACCGTACCCGTCCGGCGAAGCAGTCCTCCGTGTACAGGTCGAGGACGGTGCCGGGCGCGATGCGCGCCACGGGCGGGGCGCCGCCGAACGTCCAGGCGTACTCGCCCGGTTCGGGCCGCACCGTCAGGATCCGGGGGTCGTTCATGGCTGTACTGCTCCGTTCTGCGGATGACCGGTTGAGGCGGGTTCGTCGAGATGGACACGGGCGGTCTCGGCTATTCGCTCGGGGTGGCGCCGTAGCAGAACGAGCAGCACTACGACCCCTGCCGCCATCCAGACGCCGACGACCGGTCCGGCGTAGGACACGGGCGTGGTCAGTTCGGTCACGAAGTCGAAGACCGGGAGGCCGGCCGCGGTGAGGAGGGCGGGGACGAACGCGACGATCCCGAGGAGGGGGACCAGGAGGTGTCGTATCGGTTTGAGCAACTCGCGTCTGCGGCGCAGGAAGTAGCCCGCGCAGGCCAGGTTCACGACGATGTAGACGCCGATGACGACCGTGACGATCACCGTGGCCAGGAGGAGGAACGCGGTCACCGGGTCGTAGCCGAAACCGAGGCCCAGCACGGCTCCCACCGCGACGACGGTCTGCACGGCGATGCCGACGACGGGGGAGCGGTGGCGTGGGTGCAGTGTGGCCAGGACGCGGGGGAGTACCCGGATGCGGGCCAGGGCGTAGGCGGTGCGTGTCGAGACGGTGGCGCACGCGTTGGCGTTGGCGATCGTCGAGTTGACCACGGCCAGGAACACCAGCACCCAGAACAGTCCGAACGACGCGCGTGCCACCCCCTCCCAGGACGCGTCACCGGAGGCGCCGAATCCGCTGAAGCGGTCCGGCCCGAAGTACACCGTCATGGCGTAGGTCGTCAGCACGTAGAACAGGCCGATCCCGAGGGCCGCGCCGAGCACCGCGCGGTGCATCGTCCGGCGCGGGTCCCGTGTCTCCTCGGCGAGCGGTGCCGCCGCCTCGAACCCGGCGAACGCGAGCACCGTGTAGACCGAGCCGGCGAATACCCCGCCGAGACCCGAGTGGTCCTCGCCGGTGTGTGAAGTGCCGAACACCGACAGCGTGTTGGCGCCACCGGCCTTGCCGATCAGCCAGACGGCGAACACCAGGAAGACCAGGATCTCGAAGACCCCGAGGACCGTCCCGAAGCGGGCGGAGGCGCGCGCTCCGAACCAGCCCGCCGCCGCGATGATCGCGGCGCCCGCGAGCGCCCACGGCCACCACAGGTCCTCCGGATACGAGGACCACTCCTGGTGCAGGGTGCCCGCCGTGGTGAACCCGAGTTGGAGGAGCAGCAGCGGTGGGACCAGCGTCTCCACGAAGACGTATCCCCAGCCGACCAGGAAGCCGACGGCCGGATGCAGTCCCCGCGCCGCGTAGGTGGCCACCGAACCGGCGGCAGGCAGCTCTCGCGCCAGCTCGGCCACGCAGGACGCGGTGAACAGACAGGCCACCAGCGCGATCAGCACCGACAGCGGCAGACTTCCGCCCGCGAAGGCCGCGCCCGACGGGATCGACGCGGCGACCGCGGCGGCCGGCGCCATCGCCGTGACGCTCTGGAAGAGGACCTCGCGCAGCCCGACGGCATCCCGCCGCAGCCCTTGAACTGTCTCCGCCGACACGTGAATCCCCCCTCGTCCACCCGCATTCGCACCCACACCCGCACACCGTCGCCATGACACGACGGCTGTGCCTCGCGTGAATCACGGTACGGCGCTTGCGGGTTGGGCAGTAGGGCGTGCCGTGCTTCCGTGGACGACGGCGGAACTGTGGACAACCCGATCACTCGGACGGGTGAAGCCGGCCGTGTTTCAGGCCTGTTCGGCCAGGTTGTCCCCAGCCCGTTCGGCCACCGCCGCCGGGTCGTCGAGGACGGCCCGGACCACCGAGTGCGCGGCTCCCAGCAGCGGACCCTCGGGTCCCAGCCGCGAGACCGACACCGGACAGGCGGGCCCCGCCGTGCGCCGCGCCAACTCGGCCTCCAGCGACGGCAGTAGCCAGGGCGCGAGACCGGACAGCGCACCGCCCAGCACCACCAGCTGCGGATCGAGCAGGTTGACCGCGCCCGTCAGCGCGATACCGAGCGCCGTACCGGCGTCGTGCAGGGCACGTCGTACCGCCTCGTCGCCGTCGGCGGCGCGCGTCGCGAGCAGACCGACCCGGTCCGCGCCGGGCTCCAGACCGGCGGCGCGCAGCACCGCCTCCTCGCCCGCGTACTGTTCGAGGCAGCCACGCCCGCCGCACGCGCACTCCGGCCCGTCCGGACGCACCGGGACATGCCCCAACTCGCCCGCGAATCCCCGGGTTCCGCGCAGCAGCCCGCCGTCGACCACGACCGCGGCGCCGATGCCGATCTCGGCCGACACATGCAGGAAGTCGCGCGGAGTGGTCTCGCCCAGCCAGAGTTCGGCGAGCCCGCCGAAGTTGGCCTCGTTGTCCACAGTCGGCGGGAGTTCGGCGGGCAGCAGGGCGCCGAGATCCGTGTCGTGCCAGTCGAGGTTCGGGGCGCGGACGACCGTACGGCCGTCGCGTGCCACCAGACCGGGCACGGCGACCGCGAGCCCGGCCGGCCACAGGCCCTCCGCGTCCGCCTCGGCGACGACCTGCCGTACCAGCGCGGTGAGTTCCGCGAGGACCGGCTCGGGGGAGCGGCCGCGGTTCACGCCGTGCCGCACGGCCCGGGCCCGTATCTCGCCGCGCAGATCGACCGCGCAGACCGCGAGATGGTCGACCCCGACCTCCGCGCCGATCCCGGCCGGACCGTGCCCGCTGACGGCGAGCGCCGATCCGGGGCGCCCCACCCGGCCGGGCCGCTCGGGGCCCAGCTCTTCGAGGAGCCCCGACCGGATCAGCTCGTCCACCAGCGTCGACACCGCCGCACGGGTCAGCCCGATACGTGAGGCCACCGCCGCACGCGAGAGCGGACCCTCGGCGCTCACCGCGTGCATCACGCGCGCGAGGTTGCGCCGGCGCATGCCCTGCTGGGTGTCGGGCAGGGCACGCCCGGACCCGGTGGTGTGCGCCTCGTGCAGCGGTGCGGTCATGCCTCCGTCAGTCCTCGGTCGGTGTGCGTCAACGGGCGTCCGGCCCCCGTTCGAGCAGCGGAGCCGCGTCGGAGAGTACCCCGGAGATCCTCGCCAGCGTCGCCTCGTCCCGCTCCACGGCGTCCAGCACCGGCCCGGCCGCCGTGTTCCAGCGCCGGGCCACCGCGGCCGGGTCCTCGCCGGTCAGCAGGCCCGCGGCCTGCGCGGCGGCACCGAGCGCGACCAGCTCCTTCGCCTCGGGCACCTGGACCGGGCGCCCCGACAGCCGCCGTACGGTCTCCTGCCAGGCCGTGCCCCGGGCGCCCCCTCCGATCAGCAGGAGCGGCGTGGTGCGGTCCGCGTCCTCGTCGAGGACCAGGTCGAGCGCGCCCAGCAGGGCGTGTACGGCGCCGTCGTAGGCGGCCTGGAGGAGCTGGCCGCCGGTGGTGTCGTGGCGCAGTCCGTGCAGCAGGCCCGAGGCGTTGGGCAGGTTCGGGGTGCGTTCTCCGTCCAGGTAGGGCAGCAGGGTGACCGAGGTGCCGGGTTCCACGGCTTCCCGGTCCAGGCCCAGCAGGGCGGCGACCCGGTCCACGGCGAGGGTGCAGTTCAGGGTGCAGGCCAGGGGCAGCCAGTCGCCGTGTGCGTCGGCGAAGCCCGCGACCGTGCCGGACGGGTCGGCGGGGCGGTGCTTCGAGACCGCGTACACGGTGCCCGACGTGCCGAGGCTGAGCACGGGGACGCCGGGGCGCAGCCCGAGGCCCAGCGCGGCGGCCGCGTTGTCGCCGGTGCCGGGGGCGACGAGCGTGCCCTTGGAGAACGGCAGGTCGTGGCAGTCGCGCACCGTCCCCGCCACCTCACCGGGCCGCACCACCCGGGGCAACAGCGCCGGGTCGAGGCCGACGTGCCGGAGGATCTCCTCGTCGTACGACTCGGTCCCCGAGGCCCACCAGCCGGTGCCGGAGGCGTCGCCCCGGTCGGTCGTGCCCTGCCCGGTGAGCCGCTCGGTGAGGTAGTCGTGGGGGAGACGTACGGCCGCCGTGGCGCGCACCGCCTCCGGCTCGTGTTCGGCGAGCCAGGCCCACTTCGTGACCGTGAAGGAGGCTCCAGGCACGCTGCCGGTGCGCTCCGCCCAGGCCTTCGGACCGCCCAGTTCCTCGATCAGACGGCGGGCCTGCGGCGCGGAGCGCACGTCGTTCCAGAGCAGCGCCGGGCGTACCGGCTCGCCCTGGGCGTCCAGGGTGACCAGGCCGTGCTGCTGGCCGCCGATCGACACGGCCGCCGCCTCGTGGGCCGCGTCCCCGCACTGGCGTAGTGCCTCGCAGAGGGCGTCCCACCACTGGCGGGGGTCGCTCTCCCGGCCCGCCCCCGAGGTGACGGTGTGCGGCGCCTGGCCACTCGCGACGATCCGTCCGGTGGACACATCGACGACCAGTGCCTTCGTGGACTGGGTGGACGTGTCCACGCCGACGACGAGCGGACCTTCGGCTGCTGACATCGGGCTCTCCCTTTTTTCCGCGGCTCTGCGGGCTCTGAGCTGGTGTTTTCAAGGCTTTCCGGGGCGCGGTGAGCCGTACCCCACTCCTTCAGGGACACCTTGTCCCTTCCCAGAGCTGCGTGTGCATACTAATTTGTAAACCGCCATGACGAAATAGTCGCAGCGAAGCAACAAGGAGCCGCGTCATGAACTACCAGCCCACCCCCGAGGACAGGTTCACCTTCGGCCTGTGGACCGTCGGCTGGCAGGGAAGGGACCCGTTCGGCGACGCCACCCGCCGTGCCCTCGACCCCGTCGAGACGGTGCAGCGCCTGTCCGAGCTCGGCGCCCACGGTGTGACCTTCCACGACGACGACCTGATCCCCTTCGGGTCCTCGGACACCGAGCGCGAGGCGCACATCAAGCGCTTCCGCGAGGCCCTCGACGCGACCGGCATGAAGGTGCCGATGGCGACCACCAACCTCTTCACGCACCCCGTCTTCAAGGACGGCGCGTTCACCGCCAACGACCGCGACGTGCGCCGCTACGCCCTGCGCAAGACGATCCGCAACATCGACCTCGCGGTCGAGCTGGGCGCCGAGACCTACGTCGCCTGGGGCGGCCGCGAGGGCGCCGAGTCCGGCGCCGCCAAGGACGTGCGCGTCGCCCTCGACCGCATGAAGGAGGCCTTCGACCTCCTCGGCGAGTACGTCACCGACCAGGGCTACAGCATCAAGTTCGCCATCGAGCCCAAGCCGAACGAGCCCCGCGGCGACATCCTGCTCCCCACCGTCGGCCACGCCCTGGCGTTCATCGAGCGCCTGGAGCGCCCGGAGCTCTACGGCGTCAACCCCGAGGTCGGCCACGAGCAGATGGCCGGGCTCAACTTCCCGCACGGCATCGCCCAGGCCCTGTGGGCGGGCAAGCTCTTCCACATCGACCTCAACGGCCAGTCCGGCATCAAGTACGACCAGGACCTGCGCTTCGGCAACGGCGACCTGCGTGCCGCCTTCTGGCTGGTCGACCTCCTGGAGAGCGCCGGTTACGCCGGCCCGAAGCACTTCGACTTCAAGCCGCCGCGCACCGAGGACCTCGACGGAGTGTGGGCGTCGGCCGCCGGCTGCATGCGCAACTACCTGATCCTCAAGGAGCGTTCGGCCGCGTTCCGCGCCGACCCGGTGGTCCAGGAGGCGCTGCGCGCCTCGCGTCTGGACGAACTGGCGCAGCAGACCGCGGCTGACGGCCTCAAGGCACTGCTCGCGGACCGCTCGGCGTTCGAGGACTTCGACATCGAGGCGGCCGCCCAGCGCGGGATGGCCTTCGAGCAGCTCGACCAGCTCGCCATGGACCATCTCCTGGGAGCACGCGGCTGACCGCACGCACGCGTGTGTCACTCGCGAACGCGTTGGTGTTCGTGAGTTCCCGTTCGTGACCGACCCCCGCGCGGAATGCTCCGGAATCATGCGATCCATGGCGTGAGTCCGTATCAACCACCGCGCGGGGGTCGCGCCATGACCTCTGCGCGGCGACTCTTGACGGTATGGCCATGCCGCCCGTACCGCCTCGACCGCCCGGGCCTCCGGGCGCCGCTCCGCCTCCGGGAGGCGGCTTCGGACCGCCTCCTCCCGGGGACTTCGGACACCCGTCGGGAGGGGACTACGGGGACTACGGACCGCCCCCTCCCCGCAGGCGTCCCCGACCGTTGTTCATCCTGCTCGCCGTGATCGTGGCCGTCGGAGCCGTCGCCGTCATCGTGCTGATGGCCACCGGGGGACACGACTCACCGGACAAGAAGACGCCTGCGGAGAGCAGTTCGAGCACGAGCCGCAGCCCGTCCCTCACCCTCCCGACGAAACTCCCCACCAGCCTGCCGACCAAGCTCCCGACCGCGCTGCCGTCGAACCTCCCCTCGGAACTGCCGAGCGAGGTTCCCAGCGACATCGAGTCCCTGCTCCCGTCCCTGTTCGGCTAGTTGCCCTTCGGCTGGTTGTCCTTCCGCTAGTTGTCCGAGGAACCGACGCGCACTCAGATGCCGTGCGGCAGCTTCAGGTACACCACGGTCGTCTCGATACCGCTGTCGACCAACCGTCCCTGCGCGTCGAACGCGCCCGCGCCGTCCGTCATCCCGAAGTCGTTGTCATTCACGAGGGCCAGCGTGTCGTGATCCACGCGCGCGATGCCCTCGATCTTCTGCGGCACCCCGGAGACGGTGCCCAGATCGACGACCAGCTTCTTGGCCAGAACCGGGACACCCGCGGCGGCCGGGTCGTCGAGCTGCTCCAGCGACGGGGACGTCGAGTCGTCGTCGTAGCGACCGCCGAGGATGTTCGACTTGCGCCCCAGCTGGACCAGTTGGAGGCGAGCCGCCTTGTCGGTGCGCTCCTCGACCAGGAGCCGGTCATCGCCCACGGCGACCACCGAGGAGATCTTGAGTTCGGAGGTGTCGTCCTCGCTGGGGTCGACCATGTTCACCGGGTCGAAGCGGTACGCGTACTCCGCCGTGACCGCCTTCCGCTTCGGCGAGAAACGCAGCAGACGGGTGTTGAGCGACGCGTCCCCGGCATCCCCGTCAGGCAGCGACAGGGGGCTCTGCAGGGCCATCACCAGGTCACCGCCGGGCAGTTGGGCGAGTCCCTCGAAGCCGCGGTTGATCTTCCGGTGCAGCAGGACGGCAGGCAGCGCCTCCACCACCGGGTAGTCGGCCCCGGTCAGATGCAGCCCCTTGGGTACGTACCGCGTGAGCACCTTCCCGCGCGCGGAGACATGCACCAGGGAAGGCCCGTACTCGTCGACCAGCCAGAAGGACCCGTCCCCGGCCCGCACGATGCCCTCCGTGTCCAGTCCGTTCGGGTTGTACGACAGCGCCGTCAGGGCGTCGTAGGAGTACGGCGCCTCGTCGCGTCCCTGCTGGTTCGACAGCCCGGTGACGGCCTTCCCGGAGGACGTGGTGATCGGGAGGGCGTCCAGGACCTCGACCGTGTCCCCGGAGACACGGATCTTCACGATCGCCGGGTCGAAACCGGGCACGGGGAACGTACGGCGCTTCGTCCCGCTCACCTTGATCTGGCCGTTGGGCCCACGGTCGGTGATCGTCCAGTACTCGCCCTTGCGGCCGGCCGGGTAGATGTCGCTGCCGATGCCGCCGAGGTCCACTCCCCGGTCGTTGTCCACCGTCCCGGGCAACAGCGCGTTGCTGAACGCGCCGAGAGGGATGTCGCCCAGCGTCGCCGTCCGCGTGACATGGGCGGCCTCGGCCTTCGCGGGGGCTGCGAACGCCGTACCGGCGGCCACGAGGGCGACCACCACGGCGAGCGGACCACCCATCGCGACGGGACGACGGACACGGCGCCGGACGAGGTCGTGCGGGGACATCGGGCCTCCTGAGGACAAGTTGGCTGACAGCGGCCAGAGTTGGGCGTCAGGAGGAACGGTGCTCGACGGTGAGATGAATCAGGGGTGTCGTCCGCCGGTCGGGCGGACGTGGCATCTGGGGTGGGTCGGCCGTGATGCGATCGCGCCCCGTGATGCTGTCAGGCAAACCGCACGAGACCTTCCCAGAAGTACCCGTTCGGCTCGTGCCCGGCGGCAGATACCGAGGCATCGGCAGCCAGGCCACCGGCATCCAGGCCACCGGCATCCAGCGTCAGCGAGTGCTCGCCGTCGAAGTCACGCAGGCTGCGGTCAGCGCTAGTGGGCCGCGCCGAACCACTCGGGCAGTCGGCTGAACAGGTCCTCCTGGTCGTCGCCGACCCACGCCACGTGCCCGTCCGGCCGTAGAAGCACCGCGGGTGCGTCCAGTTCCTCGCTGACGTCGACTACGTAGTCGACGCGATCCGCCCAACCCGCCACCGAGAGTCGGCCGGTCTGGTCGAGCAGCAGACCTCGGCCGGCGTGCATCAGCTCGTAGAGGCGCCCCGTTTTCAGCTTCACGTCCCGGAGTCGGCGGCCGAGAAGTTCATGTCCCTCGCCGAAGTCGTAGCGGATCCCGATCGCGGTGATCATTTCGGTCACGTACCGGTTCACCTCCTCGAAGTCCATCAGCGTCGAGAACAGTTCCCGTAGTGCGGTCGCACCCGGATCGGTCCCCAGAAGCGTGATCTGCGCGCGCGTGTTGGCGACAACTCGGGCGCCCACGGGGTGCCGTTCGGTGTGGTAGCTGTCCAACAACCCTTCCGGAGCCCAGCCGTTGACCTCGGCGGCCAGCTTCCAGCCGAGGTTGAACGCGTCCTGCACACCGAGGTTGAGCCCCTGCCCACCGGTCGGCGGATGGATGTGCGCCGCGTCGCCGGCCAGCAGAACCCGGTCGACCCGGTAGTGCTCGGCCTGCCGGGTGGCGTCGCCGAACCGGGACAGCCAGCGAGGCGAGTGCACGCCGAAGTCCGTGCCCGCGACGGCCCGTAGCTGCTGCTTGAACTCGTCCAGGGTCGGCGCGGTCGCACGGTCCTCGGCAACGCCGTCGGCGGGCACGACGACGCGGTACACGCCGTTCTCGCCGGGGCTGACGCCGAACCGCAGTTGGGTCTTGCGGACCTCCTCGACAACGGCGGCAATGGTCGCCGGATCCTCCGCCACCTCCATTTCACCCAGCAGCGTCTCGACCGTCGCGGGCTCGCCGGGGAAACCGACGCCCAGGAGCTTGCGCACCGTGCTCCGGCCGCCGTCGCATCCGACGACATGGCGCGAGCGCAGCAGCGTGCCGTCCGACAACTCGACGGTCACCCCGTCCTCGGCCTGACTCAGCCCGACCACTTCGCGGCCGCGCCGGATCTCGGTGCCGAGCTCGACGGCGCGCTCGGCGAGCAGCCGCTCGGTGACCGGCTGCGGGGTGGCGACGCCGTATGCGTGAGCCGTGTCCGACCGGTCCGGCCACGGCTTGACGATGCCTCCGAAGAGACCGCCCGCCTGGAACTTCTCGCTGACCGCGAGGAACCGGTCGAGGAGGCCGCGCTGGTCCATGATCTCGACACTGCGCGCGTGCAGACCCTGCCCGCGGGACTCCCCGGTCGGCCCGGTCAACTTCTCCAGCACGACAACGTGCACGCCGTGCAGCCGCAACTCGCAGGCCAGCATCAAACCGGTCGGTCCGCCGCCGACCACGATCACGTCAATCATCAGAACGCCCATCCAACGAGATTGGTTTCCGGCCCGCAGATCCGTGGACCTGTGCTCGCGACTCTTTCGTTTCCGCAGGTCCCGGCCTCGGTCGGCCATTTTGCGGGACGACCCGGGCCTTGCCGCAAGCCCCCAGCTGCGCTATACGTTGGATGTGGCAAGGAGTGGACGACCTCCTTGCCATTTCTGTTTCCCGGGTACTTCTCCGCGAGCCCGACTTCTGGGGACCGGGCCGGCCGGGGTGTCGTCAACCCCCCTGTGTAGACCCGGCTTACCCCCGTACGGACACGGTGGGTGGCGCCATGGTCGCGACCGGTCGCCGATTCGTACGTTTGCTCAGGTCAGCCCGTCACCTGAGAGAGCCGGAGACCGGACATGTCCCAGACCACCGCAGTCATCGGCGCCCATGATCCGGGGGATGCCGTCGCGGCACCCCCAGGAAGCGAGTTCGCGCCCCTCCTGCGCACGGTCAAGGGCAGAGGCCTACTGGAGCGTCGGTATGCCTGGTACGCGCGCTGCATCGCCGCCAACGCCCTCGCGCTGGGCGGCATCGTCACCGGCATCGTTCTGATCGGCGACTCCTGGCTGACGCTGCTTCTGGCTCCGCTGCTCGCCGTGTTCGGCGCCCGCACGGCCTTCATAGGCCATGACGCTGGCCACTCCCAGATCGCCGGCGGCAAGGCCGTCAACCGCGTCATCGGCCTGATCCACGGCAACCTGCTGCTGGGGATGAGCTACTCCTGGTGGAACGACAAACACAACCGCCACCACGCCAACCCCAACCACATCGACAAGGACCCGGACGTCGTCGCCGACATCCTCGTGTTCACCGGCAAGCAGGCCAAGGACCGCTCAGGCTTCCGGCGCTGGCTCACCCGCAACCAGGCGTGGCTGTTCTTCCCGCTCACCCTGCTCGAAGGCATCGCCCTCAAGGTCCACGGTTTCCAGGATCTGCGGCGCCAGCCCCGTCGTGAGCGGGCCGTCGAAGGTGCTCTTCTGGTGAGCCATGTCGTCGCCTACGCGACGCTGCTGCTCATATCGATGTCCCCGGGGAAGGCCCTCGCGTTCGCCGCGCTGCACCAGGCCCTGTTCGGCCTGCACCTGGGCCTGGCCTTCGCGCCCAACCACAAGGGCATGGAGATGCCGGACCCGAACGGCGAACGGTGGGGCCATCTCCGGCGCCAGGTCCTCACCTCGCGGAACATCCGCGGCGCCGTCCTCACCGACTGGTTCCTCGGCGGCCTCAACTACCAGATCGAACACCACCTCTTCCCGAGCATGCCGCGGCCCAATCTGCGGCTCGCGCAGCCCCTGGTGCGCGCCCACTGTCAGGATGTGGGTATCCCCTACGTGGAGACCGAGCTCGTCGACTCCTACCGGCGGGCCCTGCGCCACCTCCACGAGGTGGGGGAGCCGCTGCGAATGGAGTGAACGGAGTGACGGAGCAGCCGACGGCCCGGGTACCAGTAGGGGGAGCGCCTCAGGGATGTCTCAGGGTCGCGATCCGGAACTGTGGGGAGCGCGGACCCGTTTTCAGATCAGAGAGCGGCTGCGGCCGCGGAGGAGGCGACATATGTCGAAGAGCGCGAAGATCGCCGTAGGAGGTGTGGCGGTCGGACTGATCCTGTGGATCTGGCTGCCCTGGTGGGTCGCATTCCTGATCGTCGTGGGAGTGCCGACGGCCGCATATCTCACACTGGACCCCTCGCAGCGGCGCCGGCTGCGCCGCGTGGCAGGCAAGGAGATCGGCCGCTGACGCAGGGATCGTCGACTGTGTTACGGGCCGGTGCACGGGAGCGGCGCAGAACACAGCACCGTCCGCGGGACTGCCGATAACAGTCCTGTGGGCGGTGCTCGGCCGAGCACCGCCCATGGGCCGAGAAGGCTGAGCACCGAGTGGTCCCGGGACGGCTATCGGCGGACGCATGCCTGGCCGTGCAGAGCGCACGGCTACGCGTGCGTGTGGCCCCGCTCGCCGCAGCACGATGCTGCCAGCCGTGCCAGCCGTGCCAGCCGTGCCAGCCGTGCCAGCCGTGCCAGCCGTGCCAGCCGTGCCAGCCGGACACCGTCACGGGAGTTCTCCTCGTCGACCCGGACGAGCGAGCGTGACACGGACCCCGGATGCCCGAATCCACGCCCAAGGGCTCAACTCGGCCGTACGGCCAGCTTGTCGAGTGCTTCCAGGAGGCCGGGCAGTTCGGGACCCCGGCCCACCGGCAGCACCTCGCCGGGCTCGTCGTCGAGCAGGACGAACGCTATGTCGTCGGTCCGGGCCACCAACGACCAACCGGGGCCGTCGGCGCGCAGCGTGCGCGCGTCGCCCGGTGCGAAAGACGATCTGACGCGGCCGAGAGGCGGCGGGGTGTCGACGTACGCCCGGACTTCCGTCAGCACCCGACGGACACCGCTGTGACCCGGCTTGGGGCCATCCGCGGTGCCGTCTGCCGGGGTGCCGTCCGACGTGTTGTCGTCCGACGGCGTTCCGTCCGCCTCGGACGCGGCGCCAGGGTCGGCGTCGTCAGGGTTGGCGTCTGCGGCGGCCTTGTCCGCCTTCGACGCGTCGCCCACCCCCTGCTGAGCCTCCTGCGTCTCCTCCGTCGAGAAGGTCGAGTCGTCGATCTGCTCGCGCCACAGGGCCCATTGCAGCGCGATCTCGTCGGCACCCAGCCGTCGCTGTGCCGGACCCCAGGTGGTGGTGTCCGGCGGAGCCAGCGGTGGCCGGTCCACGAGGTCGGGGTCCGGATCGTGCGGCGCGGGCACGTTGGGCGCCGCGACGGCGACCGCGAGCGGCCAGCCCGGCAGGGCCGCGACCACCGTGCGTTCGCTCGGCGACAGGTCGTACTCCATGCCGCAGTCCCAGGACGCGATGGCGACCGCGACCAGTGACACGTCGTCGATGACGACCGTCCACCGCGACCCGTCGCCGTCCTGGCCGAGAACCAGGCCGTACCCGTCGGCGAGGGGCGCCATACCGAGCGCCGCACAGGCCTCCGGGTAGTCGTCGCCCAGCACACTCGGGAACTTCGCCGGCGTCAGCAGCACCGCCGTGAGCACATAGAGCGCATCGTCCTCGGCGGCGACGGCCTCTTCATCCGTGTCGGCCATCCCAGCCTCCCCATCATTCGTCCAACCGCGCGCACCCTAGTGTGCGCGGAAGCCGCTTGTCACGACTCCCAAGTACACCCGGAGCTGCAGTTTTCCGGCTGGACGGGGCGAAATGACCGCCGGTAACCCGAACTGTCAGGCCGCGGGGAGCCCCAGAAGCGCACGAGCCACCGTCCGTGGCGACTCGTCACGCTCCCTCGCGAGCGCGACGACGGCCCGGCACGCCAGCTCGCTCACCCCGAAGGACAGTGCCTCCGGCGTCACCCAGCCGGCAGCCTCGTCGATCCGGTCCTGGTCGTCCTCCGCGCGGGCCGAGACATAGACGGCGGCGGCCTCGAAGAGATTGTGTGGGCGTCGTTGCGGGGCGCTGTCGGCGCTGTCGGATTCCGCGCGCGTGGTCTTGAGGAATCTGGCGAAGGACTTGCGGGGCCTGTCGAACATGCTGACCACCTTCCCCCTACATGGTTCCCTGTCGCTGACCGTTCATCTACTGCTACCCAACCTAGAGTTGGAGTTGCGGCGGCAGAAGGGGGACGGTGCGGTGAAGCGTATCGGGCGCCCCGCACGGAAACGGGTCGGCCGTCGAGTGAGTCCAACGCGGCCCGCGGCCACGTCAGTTCGGCCCGGCTTGTGGTCTGAGCGAAGGTAAGGATCAGCTCTCGCGCACGGCCAGCGCCAGGAAGCGGGTGTCCTCGTCGGCGTACGAGGTCATGCGCCACCCCGAACCGGCCAGCAGCGGACGGAGATTGAGCTCCGCGCGCAGGTCGTCCGCCGTGATCTGCCGCCCCTGACGCGCCGCGAGCGCTGCCCGGCCGATCGGGTGGAACAGAGCCAGCATGCCGCCGGGGCGCACCACACGCGCCAACTCCCGCAGATTCTCGTCGGGTTGGGGAAGATGCGCGATCAGGCCCGCCGCGAACACGGCGTCGAGCGACTCCGACCGCAGCGGCAGCGCGGCGACGTCGGCGAGCAGCAGACGCCCGTCACGGCCCCGTCCGGCCCGTACGGCGGCCTCCAGCATGGCCGGGGTGAGATCGGCCCCGGCCACCACTCCGGACCGCCCCACGGCCGCACGGAGCGGCGGCAGCGCGCGTCCCGTCCCGCAGCCCGCGTCGAGCACCCGGTCTCCCGCGCGCAGCCCGAGTTCGGCGACCGCGGCGGCGTAGGCGGGGCCGTCGTGGGGAAAGCGGCTGTCCCAGTCGGCGGCGCGCGCACCGAAGAACTCCTGGACACGTGTGTGGTCGTCGCTCATGTTCCGCATGATCCCTCACCGACACGGATGACGCTTCGACGCACACGTTCGAGCGTCACGCGGTCGTTCAGGTACGTCTCTGTGTCAGATTGCAACACCTTTCGAAATGCGCCCCCTTTGTGCCTCCGTGCCCCCACTAGCGTCCCCTGGTCATGGGACACCTGGACCACGCCACCTTCGGCTGGCTGACCCCCGTGCTGTCATACGTGATGGCCTGCATGGGCGCCGCACTCGGGCTGCGCTGCACCGTCCGCGCGCTCGGCGCCACCGGCCGGTCGCGGCGCAACTGGCTCATCACCGCGGCCTCCGCGCTCGGCACCGGCATCTGGACCATGCACTTCGTGGCCATGCTCGGCTTCGGCGTCAGCGGCACCGACATCCGCTACGACGTACCACTGACCATGCTCAGCCTCCTCGTCGCCATGGTCGTCGTCTGCGCGGGCGTCTTCGCGGTCGGCTACGGCCGCGACCGGGGCCGCGCGCTCTTCCTCGGCGGCCTCACCACCGGACTGGGCGTCGCGAGCATGCACTACCTGGGCATGGCGGCGATGCGGTTGCACGGAGGCGTGCACTACGACCCGATGCTCGTCGGGCTCTCCGTGCTCATCGCCGTCGTCGCGGCGACCGCGGCCCTGTGGGCGGCGCTCAACATCAAGTCGCCCGTCGCGGTCACCGCCGCCTCCCTCGTCATGGGAGCGGCGGTCAGCAGCATGCACTACACCGGCATGTTCGCGGTGAGCGTGCACGTCACCCCCTCCGGGACGGTCCTGCCCGGCGCCACGGCGATGCAGTTCATCTTCCCCCTCGCCGTAGGCCTCGGGTCCTACCTGTTCCTGACCTCGGCGTTCGTCGCGCTGTCGCCGACCACGGGAGAACGCGAGGCCACCGCCTCGGCCCAGCGGCCGGTCGAGAGCGTGGCTCGCTGACCCGGCCCGCGCAGCACGCCCCTGAGAACTACTTCCGAGCGAGGAGGCCATGCGTACCCCCCGTAGGACCCCGAGAGCCGGCGCCGAGGCGCCGCCCGTGCGCGGTCGTCGCGCGCACGCCGGACCACCCGCCGACGAACTCTTCGACGAGCCCCTGGACGCCCCGTCGGAGGACATACCCCCGCGCGCGGGACGATGGCGGATGCGACCCCGCACGGTCCGGGCCAAGATCGTCTGCCTCCTGATGGTGCCGGTCGTCTCGCTGCTCGCCCTGTGGGCGTACGCCACCGTCAGCACCGCCCAGGACGTCTCCCGGCTACGGCAGTTGCAGCGCGTGGACTCCGCTGTGCGCAGCCCGGTCGCGGCGGCCATCGCGGCACTGCAGGCCGAACGGTCGGCCGCCGTGCGCTACGCGACCGCCCCCGACGCCGAGCAGAGCGGCGACCTGAAGAAGCTGGCGGCCGGCACGGACCGGGCGGTCGCCCGGCTGCGGCTCGGCGACCACAACACCGTTGCCGACGGCGAGGAACTTCCGGCCGGAGTCGCCCGACGCCTGGAGACCTTCGTCACCGGAGCCGAGCAACTGCGCTCACTGCGGGCCGACGTGCTCGGCCACCGCTCGGGATGGGACGAGACCTACGGGCAGTACACGAAGACCATCGCGACGGCCTTCGCCGTGGGCGGGGCACTCACCGGAATCCAGGACGCCGAGCTCGGTTCCGACGCGCGCGTGCTCCTCGAGTTCTCCCGGGCCGGTGAATCGCTGTCCCAGGAGGACGTGATGCTCGCGGCCGCCCGACTCGACGGCAGGCTCGACGGGGAGCGGCTGAGGGTGTTCACCGGCGCCGTCGACACCCGGCGCACCCTCACCGACTCCGCCGTCGCGGATCTCCGCGGTTCCGAACGCGCCGCCTGGCAGCACCTCGCCGACACCAGCGCCTACGTCGCGGTCGCCACCGTCGAGGACAAGGTCCTCGCCACCGGCTCGGCGACCCGGGCGATCGCGGCGGCTCCGGAGACCACCTGGAACAACGCGCACGCACGTGTGCAGGACGGCATGCGGACCATCGAGTCGGACGCGGGCAGCGGGGTCGCCGATCGCGCCGATCCGTTCACCCGCGGGCTGCTCACCTCCGCCGGTGCCGCGGTCCTGCTCGGCCTCGCCGCCGTCATCGCGTCGCTCGTCATCTCGGTGCGCATCGGACGCGGCCTCGTCATCGAACTCGTGAGCCTGCGCAACGACGCCCTCGGGATCGCCCGCCACAAACTCCCCGAGGCCATGCGGAGACTGCGTGCGGGGGAGGAGATCGACATCAGGGCGGAGGCCCCGCCCGGGTCGCCCGCGGAGGACGAGGTCGGACAGGTCGTCGAGGCACTGAGCACCGTGCACCGCGCGGCTCTGCGGGCCGCCGTCGAACGTGCCGAACTCGCCAGCGGCATCTCCGGGGTCTTCGTCAACCTCGCCCGCCGCAGCCAGGTCCTGGTGCACCGTCAACTCAGCCTGCTGGACAGCATGGAGCGCCGCTCCGAGGACCCGAACGAACTGAGCGACCTGTTCCGCCTCGACCACCTCACCACGCGCATGCGACGGCACGCCGAGAGCCTGATCATCCTCTCCGGAGCGGCACCCGGCCGGGCCTGGCGCCAGCCGGTCTCCCTGACCAACGTCGTCCGTGCCGCCGTCTCCGAGGTCGAAGACTACGCACGCGTGGAGGTACGCCAACTCCCCGAGGCGTCCGTCGTCGGCGCGGCCGTGGCCGACCTCACGCACCTGCTCGCCGAGATCGTGGAGAACGCGGCCCAGTTCTCGCCGCCGCACACGCGCGTGCGGGTCACCGGCGAACCGGTCGGCAACGGCTACGTCGTAGAGGTCGAGGACCGGGGCCTCGGCATGGGCACGGAGTCCCTGGGCGACGCCAACCGCCGCATCGAGCAGTCCGAGGCCCTCGACCTCTTCGACAGCGACCGGCTCGGCCTCTTCGTGGTCAGCAGGCTCGCCGCCCGCCACGGCATCAAGGTGCACCTGCGGACCTCGCCCTACGGCGGAACGACGGCGGTCGTCCTGCTGCCGACGGCACTGCTGCACGGCGGCGCGGCGGAACGTGCCCCGCGCGCGGCGGTCGAGGACGGCGAGCGGGCCGTGGAACGCGAGTACGCGCGCGTGCCCACCGCGCCCCGGCACCAGGAGTCCGTCCCGGCCTCGGCCGACCGGCCCGCCCTGGCGGTCTCCGCACGGGCCGCGGCGGAGCCGGCGAACGACACCCCGCCCCCCGGAGTCACCACCTTGCGACTGCACCGTCCCCCCGTGGACACCGAAGGGACCGACGAGAGCGACGACCTCCCACGCCGCGTACGACAGGCGAACCTCGCTCCCCAACTCCGCGAACAGCCCACCGCGCAACGGGAACAGGCGCCGTCCGCCCCGCGCGACGAGCACCGCACCCCGGAGGCCGTACGGGACCGGATGTCGGCCTACCGCGAAGGCTGGACGCGCGGCGGCGGCAGGCAACCGGGCCGTGGTGCCACCCCAGGCCCCACAACGGGCAGCGACAGCAGCGAAGGAGACCCCGCGTGATCCAGGACCCGAGCATGAGGGCCGCCCAGCGGTCCGGCGAACTCGACTGGCTGCTGGACGACCTGGTGCTGCGCGTGAGCGAAGTACGGCATGTCGTGGTGCTGTCCAACGACGGCCTCGCCGTCGGCGCGTCGACCGACCTCAAGCGCGAGGACGCGGAACACCTCGCCGCGGTCGCCTCCGGATTCCACAGCCTGGCCAAGGGCGCGGGGCGGCACTTCGGAGCCGGCGGAGTGCGGCAGACCATGGTGGAGATGGACGACGGATTCCTGTTCGTGGCCGCGGCCGGAGACGGCTCCTGCCTCGCCGTACTCACCTCTGTCACGGCCGACATAGGCCTGGTGGCGTACGAGATGGCACGGCTGGTCAAGCGCGTCGGCGAGCACCTCTACACGCCGCCGCGCGTCGGTGCGCGGCCGCCCGCAGCCGGATGAGGCGAGAGGGCGGTCCGCTCCGATGACCCAGGACACGACCGGCGCCCAGCGCGAGCCGGGCAGCCAGTGGTACGACCAGGAAGCCGGGCCTCTGGTCCGCCCCTACGCGATGACGGGCGGACGTACCAAACCAGGCCCTACGGGGGTGCGTTTCGACCTGATCGCGCTCGTCACGCTGGACAAGGGCGCGCCCGGTTTCGACGACGACACCGGGCTCGGACCGGAACACCGGGCGCTCATCGACCTGTGCCGCACGGAAACGCAGTCCGTCGCCGAACTCGCCGCCGGAGCGAACCTCCTTCTGGGAGTGGTCCGGGTGCTCCTGGGCGACCTCCTGGAGCTTGGCTGCGTCACCGTCAGTCGTCCGGTGCCGCCCGCGCAGCTTCCCGACGAACGGATTCTGCGCGAGGTGATCGAAGGACTACGGGCACTGTGACGAAACTTCAGAACCACTCGAACGCGTACGACACCGGCTTGTGCACTCTTTCGCTCACCGAACGGGTGCGAGGCGGTCACATCGGGCAAATAGCGGTCCAACCGCCCAGGGCGAGGCCGCACTTGTCACGATGCACACGTACGGACGTCGAGCGTTGCCGGCACTCCCGAGAGAAGTGATCGATGGTCTCCGAGCACTCCGACGCCGAGGACGGCGAGACGACCGCCCTGGCGTTGAAGATCCTGGTCGCCGGCGGATTCGGCGTGGGCAAGACCACCATGGTGGGCGCGGTCAGCGAGATCAGGCCGCTGCGCACCGAGGAACTGCTCAGCGAGGCCGGTCAGTTGGTGGACGACACCGGCGGCGTGGACCAGAAGGTCACGACGACCGTCGCCATGGACTTCGGCCGCATCACCATCAGGTCCGGCCTCTCCCTCTACCTGTTCGGCACACCGGGGCAGGACCGCTTCTGGTTCCTGTGGGACGAACTGTCGCAGGGGGCCCTCGGGGCAGTCGTCCTCGCGGACACCCGGCGACTCGAGGACTGCTTCCCCGCGGTCGACTACTTCGAGCACCGGCACATCCCCTTCGTGGTGGCCGTCAACTGCTTCACGGGCGCCCGCAGTTACGGCGCCCGCGACGTCTCCCGCGCGCTGGACCTCGACCAGGGCACGCCCGTCGTCCTCTGCGACGCCCGGGACCGCGACTCGGGGAAGGAGGTGCTGATCCGGCTTGTCGAGTACGCCGGGCGGATGCACACCGCCCGGATGCTCGACTCGGTGGGCTGACGGCGCATCTCACTCCGAAACGCGCTTCTGCGCCAGGACCCTCTCGACCGTGACGCGGACGAGGAGTTCGCCCGGGACCCCGTTGCGGGCACCGAACTCCTCGGCGCGCTCCTCGCCCATGTACCGGGCCCCGATCCGGGCCGCCCAGTACCGGAGTTCGACCGGATCCTCCGACAGGTGGGCGCGCCCCTGCAGCACCACGAAGTCGAACGGCGGGCGATCGTCGTCCACGCACAGGGCGACTCGCCCGTCACGGGCCAGATTGCGCCCTTTTACCGTTTCCTTCGCGGTGTTGAACACCACATCGTCTCCGTCCAGCAGGAACCAGATCGGCGCCACATGAGGGCTCCCATCGGCGCGGACGGTCGACAGCTTGCCGGTGCGCGTGCCGAGCGAGACGAACGCCCGCCATTCCTCGTCGGTCATCTTCTGTGCCATGCCTCTATCCTCCTTGCCCGGGCGACAGAGGTGGGGAAGGCTGACGGGAGATCCTCCGGCCAGGGGGAGAGGCGACACGGGGAGGCCGGAACATGGCACAGAACCAGGGACTGAGCTGGCTGCTGGACGATCTGACCGAGCGCGTCGAGCACGTACGCCACGCCCTGGTCCTGTCCAATGACGGACTGGTGACGGGCGCGAGCACGGGACTGCGCCGCGAGGACGCCGAACACCTCGCCGCCGTCTCGTCCGGACTGCACAGCCTGGCCAAGGGGTCGGGACGCCACTTCGGCGCGGGCGGGGTGCGGCAGACGATGATCGAGTTCGACGACGCCGTCCTGTTCGTCACCGCCGCGGGCAGCGGCAGCTGTCTGTGCGTCCTCAGCGGCGCGGACGCGGACATCGGCCAGATCGCCTACGAGATGACACTCCTCGTCAACCGGGTCGGCGAGCACCTCGGCGTGGACGCCCGGCAGCCCGAGCGGACCCCCGTCACAGACCTCTGACCTGCGACTTCATCGACCTCTGCGAAGTTATCCACAGGCCTGCCACGAGATCCGTCGAACCGGTTACGGTTTGTTCATCGCAAGCGCACACAGCGTGAGCATTGGACTCCGTGGGGGAGATCGACCATGGCAGGAAACACCATCACCAAACCGTCCGACCTCTCGTGCACGCCCAGCCGCGCGGCACGAGAACTGGGGCTCAAGCGAGGCGAGTTCGACCTCGCCGTCCATCTCGGACGTATCCGCACCGCGCCCGACGAAGGCGGCGGCGGCCGCCGCGTCACCCGCGCCGAGATCGACCGACTGCGCTCGGCGGACGGATTCCCCGACACCCTCCTGGAAAGCGTCAGGACCGTGGGCACCACGGACGGCGCGGCCCTCATGGAGGTCACCTCCGCCAGGTTCACCCGCCTCGCCCGGCTGGGACTTGTGGTGCCGGTGAAGTTCTACCTCAACCGCTATCGGGCCGTGGTCTGGCTCTATCTCGCAGAAGAACTACGGCAGTTCGCGGCCGACAAGAACCACACCGCGCTGCTGAACGGCCGCACGCCCGAGGGCATGAGGGACCAACTGCAAGAGGGCCTGGATCTACGGCCCCGCAACTGGCGCGGACGGCATCTCGGGTTCCTGCTCCGCCAGGCCGGCGACCCGTGGGAGCACGCCGGCGCCCTGGCCGCGCTGCTCGACCCCGTCCAGGTCGCGGAAATCGTCCAGGACCCGTACGAGCGCGCCTACTTGAACCGCTTCCGGCCGGACCCGCCCGCCCACGGGGCTCCCGGTTCGCCGGCCGCCCACCTCGCCGAGCGGATCATGACGGCGGAGGACCCGGACGAGATCAGCTGGCTGAGGGCGGATCTGACCCTGGTGCTGGACGAGGCGCGCAGCCACCGCCCCGCACCACGGCCGACAGCCGAACTGACTGCACCACGGCCGACCGCCGAGCTGACTGCGCCACGGCCGGCGGCTGAACCGGCCGCACCACGCACGACCGCCGAGCCGGCCGCATCACGGCCGACCGTCCATCCGGTTGGACCACCGCGGATCCCCGAACCCGTCGGACCGCCGCCGTCCCTGAGCGAGCACCCGCCCGGGCCGACGCCGGAACCCGCGCGGTCACGCGGCATGTTGGGCTGGCTGCGCCGCAGAAGCGCCTGAGCCGCAGAGCGCGTCCGCCGGCTACAGCGCTCTGAACAGCCCTTCCTGGACGACCGAGACGAGCAGGCGTCCCTCCAGGTCGTAGATGCGCCCGCGGGCCAGACCGCGGCCGCCCGTCGCGATCGGGGACTCCTGGTCGTACAGGAACCACTCGTCCGCGCGGAACGGCCGGTGGAACCACATGGCGTGGTCCAGCGACGCCATGTCGAAGTTCCGCGGTCCCCACAGCGGTTCGACGGGGATGCGGACGGCGTCCAGGAGCGTCATGTCGCTGGCGTACGTCAGCGCGCAGGTGTGCACCAGCGGATCGTCGCCGAGCGGCCCGACCGCACGCATCCACACCGCGCTGCGCGGCTCGGCGTCCTTGATCTCCTCGGCACTCCAGCGCAGCCCGTCCGCGTACCGGATGTCGAAGGGCTGACGGCGTGCCATCCGCTCCAACTGCTCGGGCAGCACGCCCAGATGGGCCCGGACCTCCTCCGAGACATTCGGCAGGGACTCCGGGTCCGGGACCTCGCGGGCCGGCAGCTGGTGCTCGAAGGGACCTTGCTCAGGCTTGTGGAAGGAGGCGGTGAGATTGAAGATCGTGCGGCCCTGCTGCACGCCGGTGACGCGACGGGTGGTGAACGACCGCCCGTCCCGCACCCGCTCGACCTGGTACACGATCGGCACGCCCGGCCGACCCGGGCGCAGGAAGTACGCGTGCAGCGAGTGCACCGGCCGGTCGCCCTCCGTGGTGCGCCCCGCGGCGACCAGCGCCTGGCCCGCGACCTGGCCGCCGAAGACCCGTTGCAGGGACTCGTGCGGGCTGCGGCCACGGAAGATGTTGACCTCGATCTGCTCCAGGTCGAGCAGGTCGACGAGCCGCTCTGCCGGGTTCGTCATGGGTGGGATTCTCCTGTGCTCACAGCTGGCCGACGTCGGTGACGCGGACGACCGCACGGCTCTCCTCGTCGGAGGCCGCGAGATCGATCTCCGCGCTGATGCCCCAGTCATGATCGCCGTTCGGGTCGGCGAAAATCTGCCGAACGCGCCACAGGTTGTGCTGCGGCTCCTCCTCGATGAGCAGGAGCTTGGGCCCGCGGGCGTCGGGGCCGGTGCCGAGGTCCTCGTACTCATCCCAGTACTTGTCCATCGCCTCGCCCCAGGCGTCCGCGTCCCAGCCGGACTCGGCGTCCAACTCGCCCAGTTCGTCGACATGGTCGAGGGCGGCGAGTTCGACGCGGCGGAACATCGCGTTGCGCACGAGGACCCGGAAGGCGCGCGCGTTCGCGGTGACCGGCTTGACCTGGTCGGCCTTCTCCTGCGCCTCCTCGGCGGTCATCTCCTCCGGGTTGGCCAGCTGCTCCCACTCGTCCAGCAGGCTGGAGTCGACCTGGCGCACCATCTCGCCGAGCCAGGCGATCAGATCCTCCAGGTCCTCGGACTTGAGGTCGTCCGGGACGGTGTGGTCGAGGGCCTTGAAGGCGCCGGCGAGGTAACGCAGCACGATGCCCTCGGTGCGGGCCAGCTCGTAGTACGAGGTCAACTCCGTGAAGGACATGGCCCGTTCGTACATGTCACGGATCACGGACTTCGGCGACAGCGGGTGGTCGCCGACCCACGGGTGGCTCTTGCGGTACGTGTCGTACGCGTGGAAGAGCAACTCCTCCAGCGGCTTGGGGTAACTGACGTCCTGGAGGCGCTCCATGCGGTCCTCGTACTCGACGCCGTCCGCCTTCATCGCGGCCACGGCCTCGCCGCGCGCCTTGTTCTGCTGGGCGGCGAGGATCTGCCGCGGGTCGTCCAGCGTGGACTCGACGACGGACACCATGTCCAGCGCGTACGACGGCGATTCGGGGTCCAGCAGCTCGAACGCGGCGAGTGCGAAGGTCGACAGTGGCTGGTTGAGGGCGAAGTCCTGTTGCAGGTCGACCGTGAGGCGCACGATGCGGCCCTCGGCGTCCGGGGTGTCGAGCTTCTCGACGATGCCGCCGTCCAGGAGCGAGCGGTAGATGGCGATCGCGCGCCGGATGTGCCGCAACTGCGCCTTGCGCGGCTCGTGGTTGTCCTCCAGGAGATGCCGCATCGCGTCGAAGGCGTTGCCGGGGCGGGCGATCACCGACAGCAGCATCGTGTGCGTGACCCGGAAGCGGGACGTGAGCGGCTCCGGCTCGGAGGTGATGAGCTTCTCGAAGGTGCCGTCCGACCAGCCGACGAAGCCCTCGGGCGCCTTCTTGCGGACGACCTTCCGGCGCTTCTTCGGGTCGTCGCCCGCCTTGGCGAGCGCCTTCTCGTTCTCGACGACATGCTCGGGGGCCTGGGCGACCACGAGCCCCGCCGTGTCGAAGCCGGCGCGTCCGGCGCGGCCCGCGATCTGGTGGAACTCACGGGCGCGCAGTGTGCGCACCCGGATGCCGTCGTACTTGGCCAGCGCAGTGAACAGCACTGTGCGGATGGGCACGTTGACGCCCACCCCGAGCGTGTCCGTACCGCAGATGACCTTCAGCAGACCCGCCTGCGCGAGCTTCTCCACCAGGCGCCGGTACTTGGGCAGCATGCCGGCGTGGTGCACTCCGATGCCGTGGCGTACGTAACGGGAGAGATTGCGGCCGAACTTGGTGGTGAAGCGGAAGTTGCCGATCAGCGCGGCGATCTGGTCCTTCTCCTCGCGCGAGCACATGTTGATGCTCATCAGCGCCTGCGCCCGCTCCACGGCCTGCGCCTGGGTGAAGTGCACGATGTAGACCGGCGCCTGCCTGGTCTCCAGCAGTTCGGTCAGCGTCTCGGTGAGCGGGGTCAGCCTGTACTCGTAGGACAGCGGCACCGGCCGGGTCGCCGAGCGGACCACCGAAGTGGGGCGCCCGGTGCGGCGGGTGAGGTCCTTCTCGAACATCGCGACGTCGCCGAGCGTGGCCGACATCAGGATGAACTGCGCCTGCGGCAGCTCCAGGATCGGGATCTGCCAGGCCCAGCCGCGGTCCGCCTCCGCGTAGAAGTGGAACTCGTCCATGACGACCTGGCCGACGTCCGCGTGCTTGCCGTCCCGCAGCGCGATCGACGCGAGGACCTCGGCGGTGCAGCAGATGATCGGGGCGTCGGAGTTGACGGACGCGTCTCCGGTCAGCATGCCGACGTTCTCGGTGCCGAACATCTTGCACAGCTCGAAGAACTTCTCCGAGACCAGCGCCTTGATCGGCGCGGTGTAGAAGGTGACCTCGTCCCGGGCCAGTGCGGCGAAGTGCGCACCGGCGGCGATCATGCTCTTGCCGGACCCGGTGGGCGTCGACACGATCACGTTCGCACCGGAGACCACCTCGATCAGCGCCTCCTCCTGATGGGGGTAGAGCGTGAGACCGCGCTCCGTGGCCCACGACTCGAAGGCTTCGTAGAGGGCGTCTGGATCTGCGGTCGGCGGCAACTGGTCGATGAGGGTCACGACCCCATCTTGCCTGGCGCTGTGGCCGATGGGGGAATCGGCTGCGAGGACGAAGATCGCTACCGCTACGCTGTGTCGCCGACAGAGTGTCAGGGCGCCCGAGCAACTGACCGGCGGCGTAAGAGGAATGGGGCGGGGAACGGCCATGATGGGACCAGCACACTCACTGTCGGGAGCGGCGGCCTGGCTCGGCGTCGGAGCGGCGACCGCCGCGGCTGGGCACCCGATGCCCTGGCCGGTGATCCTCGTCGGCGCCCTGATCTGTGCCGGCGCCGCGCTCGCCCCGGATCTCGACCACAAGGCGGCCACCATCTCCCGGGCCTTCGGACCTGTCTCCCGGACCGTGTGCGAGGTCGTCGACAAGCTCTCGTACGCCGTCTACAAGGGGACCAGGAAGCAGGGCGACCCGCGTCGCTCCGGCGGGCACCGCACCCTCACCCACACCTGGCTGTGGGCGGTCCTGATCGGGGCGGGGAGTGCGGGTGTGGCGATCCTGGGCGGTCGCTGGGGAGTGCTGGCGATCCTCTTCGTGCACATGGTGCTGGCCATCGAGGGTCTGCTGTGGCGGGCGGCCCGCGGCTCCAGCAGCGACATCCTGGTGTGGCTGCTGGCGGCGACCAGCGCGTGGATCCTGGCCGGAGTGCTGGACAAGCCGGGCAATGGTTCGGACTGGCTGTTCACGGACCAGCACCAGTACCTGTGGCTCGGCCTGCCGGTGGTGCTGGGTGCGCTGGTGCACGACATCGGGGACGCGCTGACCGTCTCCGGCTGCCCGATCCTGTGGCCGATCCCGTTGGGCCGCAAGCGCTGGTACCCGATCGGGCCGCCGAAGGTGATGCGGTTCCGCGCGGGCAGCTGGATCGAGCTCAAGGTGCTGATGCCGGTGTTCATACTCCTCGGGGGAGTGGGCTGCGCGGCGGCGCTCAACGTGATCTGAGGGCCGGCCTCAGTTCCGGCGCCGACGTGGGCGGTGGCTCACGCCCCGCCGCCGGAACCCTGGCCCGCCTCGACGCCGCCGTAGCGCCGCTCGAACTGGGCGATGCGGCCCTCCGTGTCCACCGTCCGCGCCTTGCCGGTGTAGAAGGGGTGGCTCTCGGAGGAGATCTCCACGTCCACGACCGGGTAGGTCTCGCCGTCGTCCCACTCGATGGTCCGGTCGCTGGTCGCGGTGGACCGGGTCAGGAAGGCGTATCCGGCGGCGCGGTCCCGGAAGACCACGGGGTGGTAGTCGGGCTGCTTGTCCTGCTGCATGGCTGCTCCTCCTGCGGCGGTGGTGCGGTGGACGGGGAAGGGGCGGCGAGGTCAGCCGTACAGGGAGTCCTCGTCCTCGTCGACGATGTGCATCGCGGCCTCCTCGGCGGAGGCGGCGGCACCGTCGATGCCCACGTCCGTGGCGATCAGGCCGCTCTCCTCGTCCTCGTGCGCTCCTTCGTCGGGTGCCACGAGCCGGCCCGAGCGGGTGTCACCGACCTCGATGTCCAGGAGCTCGCCATCGGTGTCCTCGGAGTCGCCGATGCCGTCACCGTCGGACACGGCGAGGTCCGGGACCTCCTCGGCCAGGCGCTGGTCGAGCGTCTCGCCGTGCTGACGCTCCGCGGCCGTCACGTCGTCGCGCTCCACCGCCCAGGGGCGGTCCGGCGGGGACCAGCCGCGGTCGAGGGGGTCCTCGACGCCGTCGGCCACCAGCGTGTCCTCCGCGTCCAGCAGACCCGCGTCGTCCTGCACCTCGGATCCGTCGGGCTGGTAGACGTCGTCTCCCCATCCGTCGGCGCTGTTCACGGGTACCTCCAGGTGGTGGGGACCGGCCCGTTCTCACCGCGGTCGGCGGCGGGTCGCCGCTGTGCGGGGCACAGGCGGCGCCCGGCACGAACCACATGGTCCCCGGGCACTTCCCGAACCGGTGCCGCTCCCCAGCCTTCCATCGATCCGGTTGACGACACCGGGCGTGACCCACACCGGCGTCGCCTCCAGAAAGCCGAAGAGCTGGACGTGGAAGTGCCCGGTGAGCACGACCCGTACGTCACTCCCCCGGATCGCGTCCGCCAAC
>NZ_JBLTJC010000054.1:0-40802 GCF_048158785.1 Streptomyces colwelliae
TCCTTGGGGGTGGCGAGGGTGTCGTTCGGTGGGGTGGTCATGCGGGCGCCCCACCCGTAGGGATGCGCTTCGTGAACTCCTCGTGGCCCGGCCAGGACAGGACGACCTCGTCGGCCTCCAAGCGGGCCCGGGCGAGGACAGGCGTCAGATCGCGCTCCGGGGCCGCCGACAACGCCTCGGCCGCGCTGCCGTACGGGATCAGTCCGCGCAGGGTCGCGATGGTGGGCGGCATCATCGTCAGGTCGCCCTTGTCGTACGACGCCGCCGCATCGCCCGGGGTGATCCACACCGTGCGGTCGGCCTCCGTGGAGGCGTTGCGGGTGCGCTGCCCCTCCGGGAGGACGGCCACGAAGAACCAGGTGTCATAGCGGCGGGTCTCGAACTCCGGGGTGATCCAGCGGGCCCACGCGCCCAAAAGGTCGGAGCGCAGGACCAGGCCGCGGCGGTCGAGGAACTCCGCGAAGGACAGGTCACGGGCGACCAGGGCGGCACGGTCGGTCTCCCAGTCGGCGCCTGTGGTGTCGCCGACCACGGAGTCGGGGGTCGGGCCGGCGAGCAGGACGCCCGCCTCCTCGTACGTCTCCCGTACGGCCGCGCACACGATCGCCTGGGCCGCCGTCTCGTCGACGCCCAGCCGGTTCGCCCACCACGCGCGCGTGGGGCCCGCCCAGCGGACGTGGTGGTCGTCGTCGCGCGGATCGACACCGCCGCCCGGGTACGCGTACGCGCCCCCGGCGAAAGCCATGGAGGCGCGTCTGCGCAGCATGTGGACGGCGGGGCCGGTGTCGGGTCCGGTGTCCCTGAGGAGCATCACCGTGGCCGCCCGCCGGGGCACCACCGGCGTGAGCCGGCCCTCCGCGAGCGCCCGGATGCGCTCGGGCCACTCCGCCGGGTACCACTGACCGTTCGCCATGGGCGGAGGCTATCCCGTAGTGCGCGGATGTTCGAGAGGCAACCACACGTGCCCCTGGACAGCGCTTACGCCCGATCGCGCACTCCGGGACGGCGACTACGCCTGCGTCAGCTCCACCTGGATCTCGACCTCGACCGGCGAGTCCAGCGGCAGTACCGCCACGCCGACCGCGCTCCGCGCGTGCACGCCCTTGTCGCCGAGGACCTCGGCGAGGAGCTCGCTGGCGCCGTTGATGACACCGGGCTGGCCGGTGAAGTCGGAGGCCGAGGCGACAAAGCCGACGACCTTCACCACGCGCGCGACGCGGTCCAGGTCGCCGGTGACGGACTTGACCGCCGCGAGGGCGTTCAGCGCGCAGGTGCGGGCCAGTTCCTTGGCCTCCTCGGCGGTGACCTCGGCGCCCACCTTGCCGGTGACGGGGAGCTTGCCGTCCACCATGGGCAGCTGGCCGGAGGTGTACACGTACACCCCGGACCGCACGGCCGGCTGGTACGCGGCGAGCGGCGGGACGACCGCCGGCAGGGTCAGACCGAGCTCGGCCAGCCGGGCGTCGACGGCGCTCATGCCTTCTCCCGCTTGAGGTAGGCCACCAGTTGCTCGGGGTTGTTCGGCCCGGGCACGACCTGGACGAGCTCCCAGCCGTCCTCGCCCCAGGTGTCCAGAATCTGCTTCGTGGCGTGGACGAGCAGCGGCACAGTCGAGTATTCCCACTTGGTCATGCGGCCGACTTTAGCCGCTGCGAACCGGCCGTCAGTGGTCGCGTTATCCACAGCCTCCCGCTTGGTTCGGGCGCGGACTGGTTAGGCTCGAAGGCGTGAGCAGGCTCCAGGTCGTCAGTGGCAAGGGCGGTACCGGCAAGACCACGGTGGCCGCAGCCCTCGCGCTGGCCCTGGCCACCGAGGGGAAGCGGACGCTTCTCGTCGAGGTCGAGGGTCGCCAGGGCATCGCGCAGCTCTTCGAGACGGAGACGCTGCCCTATGAGGAGCGGAAGATCGCCGTCGCTCCCGGGGGCGGGGAGGTGTACGCGCTGGCCATCGACCCCGAACGGGCCCTTCTGGACTACCTCCAGATGTTCTACAAACTCGGCAGCGCGGGCCGCGCCCTGAAGAAACTCGGCGCGATCGACTTCGCCACCACGGTCGCGCCCGGCCTCCGGGACGTCCTCCTGACCGGCAAGGCCTGCGAGGCCGTACGCCGCAAGGAGAAGAGCGGGCGGTTCGCCTACGACTACGTCGTGATGGACGCGCCGCCGACGGGCCGCATCACCCGCTTCCTGAACGTCAACGACGAGGTCGCCGGGCTCGCGAAGATCGGCCCGATACACAATCAGGCGCAGGCGGTGATGCGGGTGCTGAAGTCCCCGGAGACGGCCGTGCACCTGGTGACGCTCCTTGAGGAGATGCCCGTCCAGGAAACCGCGGACGGCATCGCCGAACTGCGAGCCGCGCGGCTGCCGGTGGGCCGGATCATCGTGAACATGGTGCGCCCCGAGGTGCTGGACGCGACCGACCTCGATCTCGTACGGGCCGTGCCGCGCACCGCCGTGGCCCAGGCGCTGTCCGCCGCGGGCCTCGGTGGGGCCCGGCGCGGCGGCAATGCCGAGAAGCTGGTGGACCCGCTGCTCGCGCAGGCCGAGGAGTACGCGGAGCGGTACGCCCTGGAGCACGATCAGCGGGCCGTACTCGGCGAGCAGGGCCTGCCGTTGCACGAACTGCCGTTGCTCGCCGAGGGCATGGACCTCGCGGGCCTGTACGAACTCGCCACCGAGCTGCGGAAGCAGGGGATGTCATGAGTCCGGAACCGGCCCGCGCGCAGGACACCGCCCACGGCTCCCGTTCACAGGACACCGCCCGCTCCCACCACATCTCCCACGCGCGCGTGCTCGACGTGGATCCGCTGATCGACGACCCGGAGACACGCATCGTCGTGTGCTGCGGCTCGGGCGGGGTCGGCAAGACGACCACCGCGGCGGCGCTCGGGCTGCGTGCCGCCGAGCGGGGGCGCCGGGTCGTCGTCCTGACCATCGACCCGGCCCGGCGGCTCGCCCAGTCCATGGGCATCGACTCGCTGGACAACACCCCGAGGCGCGTGAAGGGCGTCGACGGGGACGGCGAACTGCACGCCATGATGCTCGACATGAAGCGCACCTTCGACGAGATCGTCGAGGCGCACGCGGACCGCGAGCGGGCGGCCGCGATCCTCAACAACCCGTTCTACCAATCGCTTTCGGCGGGCTTCGCGGGCACGCAGGAGTACATGGCGATGGAGAAGCTGGGCCAGCTGCGCGCCCAGCACGACTGGGACCTGATCGTGGTGGACACCCCGCCGTCCCGCTCGGCGCTCGACTTCCTGGACGCGCCGAAACGTCTCGGCTCGTTCCTGGACGGCAAGCTGATCCGGCTGCTGACCGCGCCGGCGAAGCTGGGCGGCCGGGCCGGGATGAAGTTCCTGAACGTCGGCATGTCGATGATGACCGGCACGATCGGCAAGCTGCTCGGCGGTCAACTCCTCAAGGACGTCCAGACGTTCGTGGCCGCGATGGACACCACCTTCGGCGGCTTCCGCACGCGCGCGGACGCGACGTACAAGCTGCTCCAGGCGCCCGGCACGGCGTTCCTGGTGGTCGCGGCCCCGGAGCGGGACGCGTTGCGCGAGGCCGCGTACTTCGTGGAGCGGCTGGCGGCCGAGGAGATGCCGCTGGCCGGTCTGGTCCTCAACCGGGTCCACGGCAGCGGAGCCGCCCGGCTGTCGGCCGAGCGGGCACTCGCCGCCGCGGAAAATCTTGAGGAGCCCCGCATTGTCGATCAGATGGACGGGAAAGCTGGACTTCGTAACTCTCCCGACACGTACGGCAGTTCAGAATCTCCCGCTTCATCGCCCGCCACCGAGGCAGCAGTTCGCGCCGCAGCTCCTGACGAAGGCTCCCCCGCCGACACGGACCAGGAGCGGTCCGCCGCCACGGACGACACCGACGATCAGCCGACCGACGACGAGCGATCCGTGGACCAACTCACCGCAGGCCTGCTCAAGTTGCATGCCGAACGGATGCGGCTGCTCTCACGTGAGCAGCGCACACGTGACCGCTTCACCGCACGCCACCCCGAGGTGGCCGTGGCCGAAGTGGCCGCGCTGCCCGGCGATGTACACGACCTCGCGGGGCTGCGGGACATCGGGAACCGGCTCGCGGCCGGTCGGCCGGAGCTGCCCGAGACGAAGGTCTGACGCGCGCCCCGGGGATCGCCCGGGGTCGATCGGCCCCTACGGGACCGGCGTCAGCCCACCGCCGCGTAGTTCTCGTAGATCTCGTCGTCGTCGAGGGGGATGATGCCGACCCCTCGTTCGTACTCGATACGCGCGGTCTCCAGTAGCCGGCGCCATGAAGTGACAGTGGGCCGCCTGCGCAGCAGTGCGCGGCGCTCCCGCTCCGTCATTCCTCCCCACACGCCGAATTCGACGCGGTTGTCGAGCGCATCGGCGAGGCACTCCGTGCGTACCGGACATCCGGTGCACACTGCCTTCGCCCTGTTCTGCGCTGCTCCTTGAACGAACAGTTCATCCGGATCGGTAGTGCGGCAGGCCGCCTGCGCACTCCAGTCGGTAACCCAGCCCATACCGGCGCCGTCCTCTCCCGAATCGAGGCTCCCCCACGGCGGCAGCGGCATATTCACCGCCGCCAGTTGAGGACGTTACGGAAGGTGGGCACAGCGCAACACCCCCTTCGGGCCCAATCTTGAATGGCCCGAACGGACTATGGGTAAGCGGCAGATCACCCGGGGGAGTGAGCTGGCGACATGCGTGACTTTCCCGGCGAAGCGGGACAGTTGACATGCGCCACAAGGGGCACCAGGTGACACAGGGGGCGGATTCAGACACGCCCCCGAGAAAAAACTGGGGAACGACCGGAACGATTCGGGGTCGCCGGACGTATTGATACGTGACCGCTCTGCTGTGACAGTTGAGAGCAGCTTAGGCCAAGGCCTATACACGTGTCCGGCGAATGAGAACGTAGGCTGCCCCCATGCCAAAAAAGCGCTCGGGTGGTGGTCTGTCCCCTCTGCAACAGGCCGCCAAGTTCCTCGGTGTCAGTGTGCTCGCCGGTGCCGTCATGGCCGGGATCGCGATGCCCGCCGCCGGCGCGCTGGGACTCGCCGCCAAGGGGTCGGTCCAGGGATTCGACGACATCCCGGACAGTCTGAAGAGCCCTCAGCTGAGCCAGCGCACCACGATCCTGGACAGCAAGGGCAACCAGATCGCCTCGGTCTACTCCCGTGACCGCACGGTGGTGGAGCTCAAGGAGATCTCGCCGTACATGCAGAAGGCGATCGTCGCGATCGAGGACTCGCGCTTCTACCAGCACGGCGCGATCGACCTGAAGGGCGTCCTGCGCGCCCTCAACAAGAACGCGCAGAGCGGCGGGGTCTCCCAGGGAGCCTCGACCCTCACCCAGCAGCTGGTGAAGAACTACTTCGTCGAGGAGGCCGGCGACGACCCGACGAAGGTCGCGCAGGCCACCCAGCAGACCCTCGGCCGCAAGGTCAAGGAACTGAAGTACGCGATCCAGATCGAAGAGAAGCTCGGCAAGAAGAAGATCCTCGAGAACTACCTGAACATCACCTTCTTCGGCGAGCAGGCCTACGGCGTCGAGGCCGCGTCCGAGCGCTACTTCTCCAAGCACGCCAAGGACCTGAACCTCCAGCAGTCGGCGCTCCTCGCGGGCATCGTCCAGTCGCCCACGCGCTACGACCCGATCAACGACGAGGCCGAGGCCAAGAAGCGGCGCAACACCGTGCTGGCCCGCATGGCCGAGGTCGGCGACATCTCCAAGGCGGAGGCACTGGCGGCCGAGAAGACCGACCTCGGCCTGAAGGTCAGCCAGCCGAAGAACGGCTGCATCACCGCGGTCAAGGGCGCCAGCTTCTTCTGCAAGTACGTCGAGAACGTCTTCCTGAGCGACCCGGTCTTCGGCAAGACCAAGGAGGCCCGGGCGAAGATCTGGAACCAGGGCGGCCTGACGATCCGTACGACGCTGGACCCGCAGGCGCAGGACTCGGTGCAGGCCTCGCTCAAGGACCACATCTACAAGTCGGACTCGGTCGCCGCGGCGGCCACCCTCGTCGAACCCGGCACCGGCAAGATCCTCGGCATGGGCCAGTCGAGGCCGTACGGCTACGGGAAGAACGAGACCGAGTACAACTACTCGGTCAACGCCGACATGGGCGGCTCGAACTTCGGCTTCCCGACCGGTTCGACGTTCAAGCCGTTCGTCGCCGCGGCCGCGCTGGAGCAGGGCCTGCCGGCCACCCAGCAGTACCCGGCGCCGTACTCGATGGACTACCCCAGCCCCGTCTCGACCTGTAGCGGCAAGAACTGGGTCAACACCGGCGGCGCGACGGTGGAGAACGAGAGCGAGTCGGAGAAGGGTCCGTACGCGCTGAAGGAGGCGATGGCCAAGTCGGTCAACACCTACTTCGTGCAGATGATCTCCGACATCGGTCTGTGCCCCGTGGTGAGCATGACCAACAAGCTCGGGGTCGTGCAGGGCAACGGCGACAAGATCCCCGAGGTCCCGGCCATCGCGCTCGGTTCCAAGGGCCTCTCGCCGCTGACGATGGCCTCCGCGTACGCGACCTTCGCCAACGAGGGCACGTACTGCACGCCGATCGCCATCGAGTCCATCACCCAGAAGGTGGGCAACGAGCAGAAGTCGCTCGCCGTCCCCAAGTCCACCTGCTCGCGGGCGATGAGCAAGAAGACCGCCGACACGATCAACACCGTGCTGCGCGGCGTGGTCGACTCCGGCACCGGCCAGGAGGCCGGCCTCACCGACCGCGAGAGCGCCGGTAAGACGGGTACGACGGACTCCCGCAAGAACGCCTGGTTCGTCGGCTACACCCCGAACCTGGCCGGCGCGGTCTGGGTCGGCAGCCCCAAGCAGAACGTCGAGATGACCAGCATCCGCATCGGCGGCGTCTGGCACGACGAGGTCTACGGCGCCGACACCCCCGGCCCGATCTGGAAGGACGCCATGTCCGGCGCCCTGGAGGGCAAGCAGGTCGAGAACTTCCAGCTCGTCAACATCCCGGACCCCGTCAAGAAGGACAAGGACAAGGGCAACGACGGCGGCAAGAACAACGACGACGGGGGCGACGACAACGGCGGGGTGACCACCGACGGCACCACCACTGGCACGACCGACGGCGGCACCACCCCGACCCCGACGTTCTCCCTCCCCGACGGCTTCATCCAGGGCACGTCGAACGGCGGCGACAACGGCAACGGGAACGGCGGCAACAGGGGCTAGCACCCCGGCTGTCGGCAGTTAGTTCTTCTAGTAGTTCTTCTAGTTCTTCGCTTCTTCGTCTACGACGACGGGGGCGCCCCTTTCCACAAGGGGCGCCCCCGTCGTCGTAGCGGCACGTCTGTATACGGCCGGTGGGTCAGCCGGCGAGCAGCTTCTTCACCACGGCGGCGACGCGGCCGCCCTCGGCGAGGCCGGCGACCTTCGGGTTCACGATCTTCATGACGGCGCCCATGGCGCGCGGGCCCTCGGCTCCGGCCGCCTTGGCCTCCTCGACGGCCTGGGAGACGATCGCGGTCAGCTCCTCGTCGCCGAGCTGCTTGGGCAGGTACTCGGCGAGGATCTCGCCCTCCGCCTTCTCCTGCGCGGCCGACTCGGGACGGCCGCCCTGCGCGAAGGCGTCCGCGGCCTCACGGCGCTTCTTCGCCTCCTTGGTGATCACCTTGAGGATCTCGTCGTCGGAGAGTTCGCGCTTCTCCTTGCCCGCGACCTCCTCCTTGGTGATCGCGGCGAGCGTCAGCCGGAGCGTGGAGGAGCGCAGCTTGTCCTGCGCCTTGATCGCGGTGTTGAGGTCTTCCTGCAGCTTCGCCTTGAGCGTGGTGGTCATGGGTTTGATTCTCGCAGGTGCGCAACCGGCTCCGCCCGCCGATTTACCGGGCACTGGCGGACGGGGTGTCAGTGGGGTCTGACACGATGGCGGTATGCGCGCGCGATACGGAGTACCCCTGGGAATTGCGGCGGCCGGCGCCGCCGGCGTCGTCTACGCGGCGGCCTTCGAGGTCCGCTCCTTCCGTCTGCGCCGGGTGACGGTCCCGGTGCTGCCGGCCGGCATGCGCCCGCTCAGAGTCCTCCAGGTCTCCGACATCCACATGGTCGGCGGCCAGCGCAAGAAGCAGCGCTGGCTGCGCTCGCTCGCGGGCCTGCGCCCCGACTTCGTGCTCAACACCGGCGACAACCTCTCCGACCCGGAGGCCATCCCGGAGGTCCTGGACGCGCTCGGCCCACTGATGGAGTTCCCGGGGGCGTACGTCTTCGGCTCGAACGACTACTACGGCCCCAAACCCCGTAATCCCGTCCGGTACTTGTTCGAGAAGACCGCGGGCCGCCACGGGCTGAACGGCAACCCGCCCGTCGTAGGAGCCATCCACAACCCGTGGGAGGACCTGCGGGACGGCTTCGACGCGGCGGGCTGGCTCAACCTGACGAACACCCGCGGCACGCTGAAACTCGAGGGCGCGTCCGTGGAGTTGACCGGCCTGGACGACCCGCACATCAAACGCGACCGCTACGCGCGCGTGGCTGGCGGCCCGTCGGACGACGCCGACTTCTCGATGGCCGTGGTGCACGCGCCGTACCTACGGGCGCTGGACGCGTTCACGGCAGACGGCTACCCCCTGATCCTCGGCGGCCACACCCACGGCGGCCAGCTCTGCATCCCGTTCTACGGCGCCCTGGTGACCAACTGCGACCTGGACACGGACCGGGTGAAGGGACTGTCCCGGCATACGGCGGAGGGCCGGACGTCGTACCTGCACGTGTCGGCGGGGTGCGGGACGAACCGGTACACGCCGGTGCGGTTCGCTTGTCCGCCGGAGGCTACGTTGTTGACGTTGGTGGGGCGGGAGTAGGGAGTTAGGTAGTAGGGAGTAGGTACTGGGGCTCGGGGCGGGAGACGGGCGGGTGCCGCGGGCTCGGAGCGGGCGCCGGGGAGGCGCCGCGGGCTCGGAGCGGGCGCCGGGGAGGCGCCGCGGGTTCGGAGCGGGCGCCGGGGAGGCGCCGCGGGCTCGAAAGCGGGATTCAGGTAGGTACCGAGGCTCGGGGCGGGAGACCGGCGGGTACCGGCGCTCGGGAGCAGGAGACAGGCAGGTACCGCGGGCTCGGGAGCGGAGACAAGGTAGGTACCGGGGGCTCGGGGCGGGAGACGGGCAGGTACCGCCAGCTGCGGTGGGGTACCTCGTCCAGCCCACCCGTATCGCCCGATTCGTCCCCGCTGCCTAGCGTGAGGGCATGACCGCCCCGATACCCAGGGACATCCCGGACCTCCCCGCGGTACCCGGCATGCCCGCACTGTTCGCCTCACCCGTTCCCGCCACCGCGGTGGTGGCCCCCTACCGCCGTCCGCTGACGGCGGTGTACCGACTGCTGGTCGCGTTGGTGGCGGCAGCGGCGGTGACCGTCGACCTGTTCCTCGGCAGCCCGATCCGGGTGCTGACCTACTTCACGATCCAGAGCAACATCCTGCTGGCTCTGGTCATGATCGCCACGGCCCGCCGAGCCTGGACGGCCCGCCGCCCCCTCTCGCCCCTGGTCACGGGCGCGGCACTGCTGTACATCACGATCACCGGCCTGGTGTATCACCTGGTCCTGGCGCACGCGTCGAGCCCGTTCGCGATGACGGGCGGAACCCTCAGCGGCTGGCAGGCGGTGACAAACCAAGTCCTGCACACGGTGACCCCGATCGCGGCGGTGATCGACTGGCTGCTGCTGACCGCCCCCGGCCGGCTGCACCTGCGGATGGCGGCGACATGGCTGCTCTATCCGATGACGTACCTCGCGGTGTCACTGGGCCGGGGCGAGCTGATCCTCCCCGGCACACCGGGCCGCTATCTCTACTCCTTCCTGGACGTCGAACGGCACGGCTACAAGAGCGTCCTGGGCAACGCCCTCCTCCTCGGCCTCGCCTTCTACGCCCTCTCCGTCCTCCTCGTGGCCCTCGACCACGCCCGCCCCAACCCGATCCGCCACCGCGCCAAAACCGGATTTCGTCTCCGGCCACCGGTGGGCTAAAGTAAACGACGTCGCCACGGTGAGCAGCAGCTCGGCAAGGTGAGTGGCGACATCGGGGTGTAGCGCAGCTTGGCAGCGCGCTTCGTTCGGGACGAAGAGGTCGTGGGTTCAAATCCCGCCACCCCGACAGTGAAGTACCAGGTCAGGGGCCTGATCCGCAGTGCGGGTCGGGCCCCTGAGTGGTTCCTGGGGCACGTTGGGAGAAATCTGGGAGAAGATCTTGAAATCTCTCTCCCGGAGAGTGCCTTCAGACGCCCTACGAGCCGTCGAGGTTACGCCCCACGGGCAATACCCACGGCAGCCGAGCCGGGCCCACCTCACATCCTTGCCTGGCATGCCGTGCTGTGCGGGGAACCACGTGCTGTGAGCTAGCGACGAACAACCGGGCGCGGCCCCCATGGCCTAGGAGTGCTGGCCATCCGACGAAGTTGTCCCCGTCCTCGTACACGAGTTTCATGCCTGCGGATTCGACTAGGTCAGCCAAGTCGTCTTCCGGTTGCTTGGGTAGCACCACGACGAGCTTCGCGCTCTTTGGTGGGATGTGCCGGCGGTAGTCAAGGAGTTGCCCCACGGCCATCCGTACGGCGTTGCGGCTGCTGCTCCCCTTGAGCTCGTACAAGGCGTTGTCGGTCTGGTCATACAGGTCTGTGAAGAAGGTGGACGTCAGCCCCTTCACACGGATCTTGAACCGTTCGACCACATGTCCCTGCTCGTTGAGGAACGCGAGGAACCGGCCGCTCAGCTCGGCCTCGCGTCGCTTGACCTCGACTGCCTCGCTCGCCTTTCGGGTGACCTTCATCCCGCTGCTCTTCTCCGGCACAAGGCACTGCGGCGTGCCCTCCCACTCCGGGTGCGCCAAGCGGTAGACATCGAACCGTGCACATACACCACGGGTTGTGCTTATCTAGTCAACAGCCTGTCACCCGCTCGACACCCAAGGAGCAAGCGTTGAAGCATCTTGCCCTAATCGAAGTTATCGGCCTCTTCAATACTTTCGACCATAAGATCACCCTTTCCGATGAGCCATACGCAACCATCATTTCCGGACCTAATGGATCCGGAAAGACCCAAACACTTAAACTCGTAAAGTCAGTCTTCGACTTCGACTTCGCGTATCTCGCTTCGGCGCCGTACCAGGAACTGAGGCTAACCTTCCAGAATGGCCAAAAGCTAGAAGTCATCAGGCGTACACCCAAGAAGCGCGAGGCCTCGATTCTCGCGTTCCGAGGAACTTCGCGTGACGGGCGAGAACATTCGCCCATTCACATCTCTTCAGATGAAATCATCGAACACAGCCAGACTAGCACTACTTCTACAATGAGCATCTCACCAACTTGGATAAGCCCAGCGGACGCCATGGATACTCATTACATCACAGACCTTGCTCCTCCTAATTTCACCGCTAGCTGGACCCCGGCTTTTGAGGAGCAGCTGCCGCCGGAGCGAAAATACCCAATCCCCAAGAATAGCTGGCTCAGGACAATGCTCAACACCGAGGCCGTGATGATTGATACAAAGCGCCTGCATACACGGCCGCCTGGTTCCCCGCGACATCTCCAAACACGCCGCCACAAACATCGATCAATTTTGGATATGCATCTTGCGCGGATTGATGCGCAAGTAGCACAGGCGCGCGAAGCATCTTTGGCGATTAGCCAGGAGCGCGACCAGTCCTTCCCGATGCGCATTCTCTCCGATAAACCAGGACAGTCATATCGTCGGCCAGCTTCTATGGAACGACTGCAGCGCATGTACAACGAGGTACATGCTCTTGGAGCAGAGCTTCACAGTAACGGGCTTTCCGCACTGCCAGAGTTGATGGAGTTTCCGGACCGAGATCTAACTCCGTTCGAGAGAGGAATCCTCACCCAGTTCGTCCAGGACTGGAGAAAGAAATTTGAGCCTCTACTCCCAGTAAACGATCGCCTTCAGGCATTGCGGGCAATCTTGAAAGGAAAGCTGCGATTTAAAACAGTACAGTACGACTCAACGCGCGGATTGGAGTTTACAAGCACTATTAATGGAGAGCAGATTCCTGTCGCTTCTCTTTCGTCGGGAGAACAGCACCTAGTAGTTCTATTCACGGCCCTCCTGTTCTCGGCGACGCCTGGATCAATCGTTCTCATCGACGAACCAGAGATCTCCATGCATGCAGCCTGGCAGCATGCATTCCTTGACGACATCAGCCGCGTGGCCAAGATTCAGGACCTTCAAGTTATCTTGGCGACTCATTCTGCAGCTATTGTCAAAGGGCACTGGGAATTGGTGCAGGAGATCGGGGTAAAGTGAGCGATCCAACGAATCCACTCTCACTACGCTTCTACGATAATCTAGCGGATCGCATTAGACAACATCGGCAAGCGGACGATCGACCGATACTAATCCTAGAAGGGGTGACCGACGAAGATCTACTGGGTGACACGTTCGGAGAAATCTGGATGTATTTTTCTGCCGCAGGACGAAAGAATGCAATAGAAGCCATAAGGGAGACCGTACAAGCAGGAACCAAGAAAGTCTTTTGTGTTATAGATAGAGATTTCGACAACGAAATAACGTCGACCACAAACAGCGACCTACCCATCATCACATACCGAAATGCCGACATGGAGGCAATGCTCGCAACCCCGGATACTCTCAGAGTAATCCTCACATCATTCGGGCGAGAAAACTCAAGCGAGCTAGATCTCGATGAGGTTCTGGACGAGATCGCCGAGATCGCGAAACCTATTAGTCTGCTCCGACGCGCCAGCTTCCTTAATGGATGGGGGCTAAATTTCGATGGCACCGAGCCAGCCGATAAAGTTGATCAACGTACACTCAAATTCAATATTCTCGGTTACTGCCAGGCTCTCGCCAGGGCCAGCAACGACCCGCCAGATCTGGCTACGCTGGTAGCCGTTGCGACGGAAAATACCCCCGTCTCACTACCTTCCTGCCCTCATGGCGCAAAGCACTATTTCAACGGGAAAGATTTTGCTGCGATTTTGGGAGTCTTCCTCCGGAAAAAGCTCGGCTATCTGAGCAAGTCACAAACCGAAAGAAAGCATGTGTGCGCCATAGTTCGAAGTTCGGCATCTGGAAGACTGAAAAACGACCCCTGGGCTGCAAACTTGGAAGAAACTGTTAACTCTCCATCTTCACCGTGAACACGGAAACATGTAAATCCAAGATTGCAGGATTGGTCGATCCTGGTAAGGCGAGTTGCGGCCTCACCAGGATCGTTGGTCATCTCGAAAAGCGCACCTGCAAGAGCTCGTTGAGTGCGGCAACCGGTGACGTGGTGCACATGGCCAACCCAGCGTCCAAAGACGCCTCCCACTCGACGGTGAGGTTCGCCAGCAGCTCCTCGCGCATCTCTCGTGTGATGTGGGAGTAGCGTGCCTGTACTGAGCCGTCAATGTGCCCCATACGTTCATCCATGAGTTTTGGCGGAGTGCGAAGCCCCTCCATCCGGGTCTTGTGCGTATGCCGCAACCCGTGGGGTGTGAGCCCTTTCGCGACCGGAACCCAGCAGGTTTCTGCACGCCCTTGGTCGCCTCTCCCCCGCGCTGGCACACCAGGCCAAGGATGGGCGAGGAGAGGTACAGGCCGTGCCTCCTGCGGCGCCTTCTTCGGGTACTAGCCCGAAGCAGCCGGCGTGAAAAGCCACGTAGCGAACCCATTACGACGCCAGTGATCTGCCTGGTCGACGGCGCCCCCACCGCGAGTAAACCCGAGTTCCTGAATGGCCTCCAGGACGTGCGCCTTGGTGGCGTCGGCAACGACGTCCGGCCGGTTGAGGACATTGGACACGGTGCCGGTGGAGACGCCGGCGCGTCGAGCCACATCCACCATCTTGGCTCCGGTCTCTCCCGTCCGGGACGTGCCCTGCCCGCGAAAGACGTACATCTTGCCGTGACAGGAGCAGGGCCTCGGCTGCGTACGGTCGACATGCTTGGTCCAGAGGCGGACAAGCCAGTCGGGAGCGTCGATGGTGCGGTAGCTGTCGTCCTTGGGCGGGCAGCGCTCGAACTCGCCTGAGTCGAGTTCGTAGAGCTGCCATTCCACACGCACGGCCGCGGAGCGGATGAACTGCGCTTCCAGGCCGACGATTTCACCCCACCGCATACCGGTGTAGCCCTTGGTCACGATGGCAACGAACTCATCGTCGCGCCCCGAAAGCAGTGAGGCGCGCTCGGCGCATAGGAGGATGCCGAGCGGATCGGTGACGACCTTCTCGGGCCCTCGGTCTCGCGAGCGGCCCGCTCGCTTCCCTCGCCCACGGCGTTTGGTGGCGGGGTTGGAGCTGATCAGTTCGTCGTCCACCGCATCCTCAAGGACAAGGTGCAGTGTGCCGCGCCACGTCTTCACGCTCGATGCGGCGTAAAGCGCCCTCTCCTTCTTCTCCCAGGCGTCTACATCCGTGCGCTGGATCGATGCAAGGGTGCGGCTTTCGAACTCTGGAAGCAGGTGTTCTTCCAAGTGGCGTCGGTAGTTCTGCATCGTGGATGCTGCCAGGTCCTGTGCGGCGTACCAACGTGAGGCGTAATCCCCAAAGGTGATCTGTCCAGACGCAGGGTCCTTCCACGTTCCGCCCCGCACTTTGGCCTCTTCGGCATCGGCGGCCTGCTTGGCTTCGCGCTTCGTACGGAAGCGGATGGTGTTCCCTACGGCGTCAGTGACCGTGCCGTACTTGCCTATTGAGATCTTGTAGCGGCCACGCCAGTACGTGCCGCGGTCTTCCGCGAACCCCATGCTCCCTCTCAGTGCAAAGCACTGGGTGGGAGCCACGATTGCGGCTCCCACCCAGTGCAACGTGTTCGTTTGTCAGGCGGCGCTCCGGGCGCGCCGTGGGCGGCGCGCCCGGAGCTGCACCACAGGACCACCCGATGGTGCGTGTGAGCGGCGCCGCGGTGAAGTCGCTTGTGCCTCTGAGGCATTCGCCCGGTCGGGACGCTCCTCAAGAATGTGGAATATCTCCTCCACGTGATCCTTCGTGAAGCGGTAGCCACTGCCACTCCGGATGAACGGGATGCGACGGCGCCGTGCCTGCTCCTTCACCCACCGCTCCGAACAGTCGAGCGCTTCGGCAATCTGGGCGGGTGAGTACGTCGGGGGGAGTGCGTAATTCTTCTGACCCGAGTTCATGGGCTCCTCTGGGAGTCGAGCAGGCGGGGGGGGCGGCCCCCCCCTTCCTGTCAGGTCCGCTACCTCCGCTACCTCCCTGGTCAGGGGCATGATCGAGGTAGCGGATAGGGGTAGCGGTAGCGGATGAATCCGCTACCGGCCCTCGGGGTGGTGCGGGACCGGTAGCGGATAAAGCGGTGCGGGTAGCGGACGAATCCGCCCTTGCCGCTACCTTTTTCAGGCCTCCGACCTGCCCGGTAGCGGCGGTAGCGGAAGTAGCGGACTCTCAGGGGGTGGGGGGCAGTAGCGCTCCCACGCGTCATGGAGGTCCGTGGCGTAATAGCCCTTCATCACGCTGCCGCCCGCTTTGATGTTCCGTGCCGATACCGGGGTGTTGTCCGCAGTCATGTACTCGCGCAGCATCCGCGCCAGCCCCCGCGCGTCCAGCGGCTTTCCGCTCATGTCCGCCCACGGCGCCTCGTCAAGGCTGTGCAGGCGGTCGAGAACGGCGACGGTGGGCAAGCGGTCGATGCCGTTGAACACGTGGTCGCGCAGGTCGGTGAGCAGCCGGATACCGGTGCTGCCCTTGTCTCCGACCTTGGCCGCGTTGACCAGTTCCACACATGCTGTGCGGGCTCGCTCCGGCCATTCGCCCCCGGCAGCGTCGGCAACCGCGAGAAGCGGTTCCCAGACGTCCGCCGGCCGGTCCGTGACCTCCGGGGGCAGTTCGGGGAACACTCCGTCGACCAAGTGCGCCACGGACTGCGCCCAGTTGGTGAGCCTGTCCCGCAGCGCGTTGCCTTCCTTCTCATGGATGCGCTGGCGGTAGGGCTCCACGTACTCGTTCCTCGCGCGGCGGCGCATCCGGATGATGACCGAGCGGGTCAGGATCGTGTCCGGCAGCGAGCCGAGCCCTGCCATCGCGACCGCGCAGTACGACGGGAACTCCTGTACTTGCTGGTTGGCTCCGTCCCCGACGCAGCGCCACATGCCGACTCCGCGGCGGTGGCCGGCGTTGAGGAATCCGCGAAGGGGTTCGTTGTCCCCGGCCTTGGGCCCGAAGACCGTGTCGACCTCGTCGAAGAGGATCGTGGGACGGGTCTCCAGGGTGGACACGGCACGGAAGAGCACGGAGGCGGACGCGTTGGCGCGACGAGCGGCTTGGGCACCAGGGTTTCGATGATCTCCAGCGCCCGCGACTTCCCGGAGCCTGGCTCCGGCGACAGGAACGCGATACGGGGCGTGGCGTCGAAGCAGTCGAGCAGGTGCGCGTTCCACAGCGTGACCGCGACGTAGGCCGCCTCGAGGGGGAAGACGTTGAAGCGACGGTGGAAGGCTTCGACCTCGTCGAGCAGGGCGGAGCCGTCCGTGGGTTGCGCCGGCGGATTGGTGGTCATGCCGCGGCCCTCCCTTCCTGGGTGGTGCGGAGCGGGCATTCGTCGCGGTGGGCGGTGTGATCGGCGATCAGGGCCAGCACCTTCGTGTGGCCAACGGCGCTGCGGTCCCTGCCGCACAGGCACTTCGAGGTGGCGGTGGGCACGGCGCCGCGCGGGGCACTGATGCACAGCCACGCGACCGGGTACCGGCCGTCACCCCTGCCCAGGTCAGAGCGAAGAGCAGTGCGGACGCCTACGGCGGCGCCTTTGGGCTCGCCCACGGCCGGACCGGGCGCCAGTTGTGCAGCGTCGCGCGGACCGGTGGGGGTAGCGGGAAGGCTCTTCAGGGAGGGGCGGTGCGGGGTGCTCATGCCGCCCTCTGCTGACTGTTGCGGGCAATCGACCAGTTCAGACCGCTGCGAATGGTCGCCTCACAGGACCGCGGAGCAAGACCAGCCTGCTCCCCCGCCCACTGAAGAGCCTCCTCAACCTGCTCCCTGGGGAGGTCGCCCCACGCGATGAAGCGCCCCAAGGCTCGCGCTGCCCGGAGCAAGGTGGCGTTGCGCTCGCCCTCCGGGGCCGTGCGCACGCTCGCGGTTTCGGCGTTCAAGCCCGATGTGGCGTAGCTGGACGCTCGAACCGATGACGGTGCAGCCGTTACTAACCCTTTTGGAAACCCGAGCAAGTCACGCTAGGTCCTTCCGGTTCGCTCGATAGCAGAGAACACCTGGGCGCGCGCCGTGTCGAAATCCTTCTGGCCACTAACGTCATCGTCCCCACCAATTACGATCACGCGATATTTGGCGACTGCAGCCATAATTTTAGATTTTCCGTACCAATTCACTGCCTCTTGCATAATTCGAGCGTTGAACACTTCGTGAAGATTCCCCAACTTCTGAGAGTCGACCAAAATTCGAGCCATACCGTGTACGTCGTAAGTTTCTCGAATGTAATCAAGGAACAAGCCGGTCATGCGTTGATCCTCCATGCGAAAAACCGGGTCTGCAGCCCTCGCGAGCGACTTGATGCCTATTTTATAGACAAAGGTTCGCACGAATATATCAGCAATATCCCATCGATCAGATTCGGAGATATGGTCCAGATATTCAAGGGGGTAAAGGGTTCGTCCAGCAGCATGCTCAACTAGGGGAGAAACCGCTCCCCCTTCACCCAGCTGAACAAGTTCTTCAACAAGAGGGATCAGGAATCTCTCCCTCTGGGATGACCGCCTTCCGGAATACTTAACCAGCCAAGAAGAGACGACTTCAGCCAGCGCAATATAATCTTTCCCGACCGTCCTGATCCGACGACCCGAGGCCAGAGTTCGACAAAACTCCACGAGCTCATCAAAATCCCGTCGCCCAATATCCCTCACGATAGGCGACACCGAAAACCTTTTGCCCCGACGCTCATTGAAGCCTATCTCTTCAATATCTAGCACAAAATTTGCCACACGCTCAGCCGAACGCTGCCGACAGTAGTCGATCATTAGATGCTCGGATAAGTCGCCAGGCAGCTCACGCTCAAGCCAGACACACAGCTGGGCGATATCACGACCGGAACGCGAGTATGCACATTCTGAGAGCTCTCGATAAACCGCACTCCTGCTAGATCCAGCCAGCTCCACAATCTGCGCCTGGACATACTCAATAGGAGCCCCTATTTCATCAACCCCCTCCCTTTCCAGCTCCTCCGCAATGTGCCGCTCAACAGCTTCCACTTGCACTTCTAGAACTATGCAGCGCTCTTCGGCACGATTTCTCTGAGCAATAGTCAGCCTCAGCTCCTCCTTTAGTCTTCCAATCTGTTGCTTGAGGCCTTCGCACTCATCTTCAAGCCGATTCTTATTTCCCTCGGAAACTAGTGCCGCGGCCTCATTGGCCACGCGGTCGGCCATCCAGTCAGATTGAAGCTGAAGAAATTCTCGCTGTAACCCTCTAGATTCCGACTCGCGCTGCTCCAAGAGCATTTCCAATGCTTCTTGATGGAGCAAGAGCCGCTTAACATCTCGCTGCGACTGATCAACCTCACCTCGCAAACTTTCCAGTTTGTGAAGTTCGGGATCGTACGCACACAAAGCCCTGGAGCGGAGTTCAAATAGCCGAGTACGCGTCCCCTGCGTTACTTGCACTCCCCGATGCTTCTCCACTTCCCGCAAGAGACGTTCAATGAACTCACTTGATGCGACGCGCCGCCCATTCAGAAATCTAGAAATGTAACTTTTGTCAAAATTCGTCCTTATTGCATACTGCTGCTGCGTGATGCCGAGATCCTTGAACAAGGTCATCAACTCGGTTGCGAGAGCTGCAACTTCCGGCAAGGTGCTCAGCTCGATCTCGGACCGGCGCCCCTCTGAGCTGCCATTTTGCTTCAAGATACCCCCCATCCACTTGCCTCGATTGTTGCACTCAAGAGTCAAGCAATGCGGCTTCTTGCATCGAAGGCTCCCGCTGCATGGTGCTCTCAGTCGGTCTTCGTCCACTGGAGTCACCTTGATCTTGACCAGCCTGCTCCCCTGCATCACCGGATCGGCACGTGGCGCGCAGCGAGTACTGCTCGTCGCGTTGTGTCTATTGCCCATCCTGGTGGTAACCGCCGCCAGCCTTCCCGCCCTCGCTGTGCTCCCGTTCACTCGGGACGGATCCGCCAGGTCGCTAGGCCTGCTTCGTCAACTCATGAGTTGGACACGGAGCACCCTTGTCGAGAGCCGTTGAGGGGAGGCTTACGACCTGAGCAGCAAGCGGGGAGAAAACTGGGAGAAGATCTTCTCCCAGCAGCCCCTGGAGTCCCCGCCAGACCAACTCAGACCAAGACCTTGAACTGCGGAGATACCTTCCTAGCCGTGTCTGGATCTTTCCCTGACCTTATTCGGGACGAAGAGGTCGTGGGTTCAAATCCCGCCACCCCGACAGAGAAACGCCAGGAAGGGCCTGATCCTCAGTGAGGATCAGGCCCTTCCTGTCTCTCCAGTGATCGTTTGGGGGGACACCGCACCAAGCCACCCTGGCCGCTCGCGCTAGCGGTCGGCTGGGTCGGGTGCAACCCAGGTGGCTGTCACGTGGCTGGGTCGACTTCACGAACTGCGCTTACCCCTCGCGAGGAAAGCTGACCACGTGGAAGTGATCGCGTGTGCGCACGAGATGTAGGCATGGTTCGCCCGCACAGCCGGTGACTGCCTCGGCGTCATCGCGGGGGCGCGGCCGGAGCCGCCGACAGCAGTGGAGCGGGGTCGGTCCGGCAGCACGCCGTGGCGGACGCGTTCGCCTGGTCTATACGGCCGGTGGGAGGAACTGCCTCGTCGCTGTGAAGGCGAGCCGGGAGAACAGCGTGCCGGAGAAGCCGAACAGCAGGGAGAAGGCAAGGGCGAGCGGCTGTGTGGGGGCTTCCCAGGAGTTGTCGAGGAAGACCTGGCCGAGGAGGTTGAGGTCGGGGTCGGCGAGCATGCGTACCAGCAGGAGACCTCCCACCGCGGCAAGGGCACCCCCGACGGGGGCCAGCACCAGCACACCCCATGACCTGGGTCGTTCGGGCTGCGGTCGCAGGACCCCGATGACCGGTGACAGGAACCCGCCGAAGGCTCCCAGCAGCATCGTGAGCTGGTGGTCCAGGGCCATCCCCAGGGCGAGAAGCACACCGACCCCCGTCGAGGCCAGCCAGAGAGCAATGCGTTGCTGCTCGAACTCGGCGTCCAGCTCGGCGTCTTCGCGTGCGTGGAGACGTTCGTACACCCCGATGAGCACGGCACGTGCCCCCGGCCCGGAGTCGGGAGCGGTGGTCAGCGTGGCGGCGAGTTCGGTGTCGGCCGGGTTCTTGGAAGCCGCGAGCAGCAGGCGCAGGGACTGCAGGAGCACGGTCGTCTCCTCGTCGTTCTCCAGCCGCAGCAACCGGCGTTCGGCGGCGTGCAGGACCCGCCAGGCGGAGCCGAGTTTGGACAGCGGGATGGCGATCACACCGGCGCGCGGGAGCAGCCTCCAGACCACCGTGCCGAGCTTCTCCAGGTCGTTCAGTCGTTGGACCACCGCCGTGAGCAGCGCGTTCGCCGCCGGGCCGTCGTCGCCCGCGGTGAGGATCCCGGCCCGGGCCCGGCAATCACCTATCCGGCCGAGCAGGTCCCGGTATCTCGGGGCCGCGATCAGGCCTCGGCTGGTGACGAAGACGAGTCCCAGATAGACGGCACAGGCCGATATCAGCGCCTGGTTGCCGCTCTCCCTCAGTTGCCCGAGCACTATGCTCCCGCTTCCTCTCGGCTGTCGGCCGGCCGCTGGTCAACCCGTCGAACGGCTGGCAGGTTGATGATCGCCAGGCCCTCCGAGCAGGCGACCGCCACCCGGCCGTCCGCCACGCAGAGCCCGTGGACGGCCAGCCCGACGGGCACCACCGACGGCGCGGCGGACCCGAGCGGGTCCCAGACCCGTAGATCCCTGTCCCAGCTGCCGCTGATCAACCGGGGACCGTCCGGACCGGCGTTGGCCCAGGTGATCGCCGTGACGGGCTTGGAGTGACCCGTCAGAACCCGTTCCTGGACACCGGTGGCGGGGTCGATGACGCGGATGGAGCGGTCTTTGCCGCCGACGGCGAGCAGCCATCGGCCGTCCGCCTCGAACGCGCAGAGCGACAGGGCGCCGGAGGGGAGGAGGACGGGGTCGCGTGCCTCGGTCCGGTGGTGCGCGTCCCACACCCGCACCTTCCGGTCGGCACCGGTGGTGACGAGCATGGCTCGCTTGGTGTCCGGCTCCGGGAACCACGCCATGGCCGAGATCCTCTTGTCGTGTGCGGTGAACTCGGGGCCGAAGGTGGTGTGTGCGACGGGGTCCCACAGCCGCACCTTGCGGCCGTACGCACCGGCCAGCAGGGCCTTCTTCCTGCCGGGTCCCGGGAACGAGACCAGCGCTGTCAGCGGGCCCCGGACTGCCAGAGGGGGGTCGATGTGGCGGCTGTCGGCGGGATCCCAGATCCGGATGCACCCGTCGTTGCCTGCGGTGGCGAGCAGCTGCGCGCGGCCACCCGCCTGGACGGCCGTCACGGCGTGGACCGCCCGCGGGTGCAGCAGCCTTCCCGACGGCCGGGACAGGCCGGGGTCCCACAGTCCGGCGGTGCGGTCGCTGCTGGCCGTCGCGAAACTGATCCGGCTGTCCTGTCGCCGGTAGGTGGTCACCGCGTGGACGGAACCGCTGTGGCGCAGTGTGCTGTCGTCCGAGGGCGCTGGGAGAGCGGCGGGATCCCAGGTCTTCACCCTGCCGTCCTGGCCCGCCGTCGCGAGCATCGTCCGCAGTCCCGGGCCCGTGAAGACATGAAGGGCGCGGATCCCCTTGGTGTGTCCGGTGGTCCACGGTTCGCCGACCCGGTTGCCGGTGAGCGGGTTCCACAGGCACAGGGTGCCGTCGTCGCCCGCCGAGACCAGCATGGTCCGGCCGTCCGGCCCCGCGAACACCGCCAGGTCGTTCACCCGCTTGGTGTGTCCGGCCAGTTCCGGCCTCGCCTGCCTGCCCGTGGTCGGATCCCAGACGCGCACGGTCCCGTCCTCGCCGCACGAGGCGAGCAACGGCCGACCGGCGGGGCCGGTGAAGCCGCGGACCACGGAGATACGGCCGTGGCGAGCGCCCCACTCGGTCACCGGGGACGCGTCCGCCGACTCCGCGAAAGGGTCCCAGACCCGGATCCGGCCGTCCTGGCTCGCGGTCACCAGCAGGGTCCGCCGGTCCTCCCCCGGCAGAGCCGGCTCGGTGAACGTCGCCATGGCCCGCACCCAGTGCCTCCGATCCGCTCCCGGCCGGTTCCGGTAGCGCGACATGTGCGCCGGTCGCGGCTCGGACGCGGTGCGCAGCATCCCCCTCAGGGTGCCGTCGGCGGGGTCCCAGACGCGTACGACGCCGTCGTCGCCGCCTGAGACCAGCAGAACCCCTTCGTCGGTGGTCAGGGTGGTCAACGACCGTAATCCGCCGGGGTGTTCGAGCGGGGCCAGTACGTGGGCCCCCTGTCCCCGGACCCGCCACAGCCGGATCGCGTCCCCACTGCCTCCGGCAGCCAGCAGGGTCTGCCCGTCCGGTCCGGGAAACGCCAGGACGGTTCGCACCTCCCGGCGCCCCGCACCGGGCAGCAGATGGACGCGCTCCCCCATGGGGCTCCAGACCCGTACGCTGCCGTCCGCCCCGCCGGCGGCCAGCAGATCGGTGCCCTGCCGGCCGGCGTACACGGTCAGGGCGTTCAGCTCCCCACGGCCGCGACCGTCCATCGTGGTGTGCGGATCCTGCTGGCGCAGCCACGCCCGGTGGACGGTCCACGCGCCTGTGCCGGGGGGCGAGGAGGAGGCCGCCGGGAACTCGACGGTCCCGGCCTGCTGGGCCATGGCGATCTCACGGATACCTCGCCGGTCACGGGGACGGGCGTTCACCAGGCGGTGGCGCGCGCCGATGACACCGGTGATCTCCTCGGGCGCGTCGGCCCTGTCCAGGGCGGAGCGCACCGCGTCCGTGCCCAGTACCCGCGCGTCCAGCCGGTCCAGTACATCGGTGCGGGCCGCCAGACAGCGCCAGCCTTCCAGGCCCGCCGCGGCGGCGTGACCGGACAGATAGCGGGACGGATAGGGGTGCAGCGGCTCGCCGGACCCGGTCCGGACGCCGTTCAGCAGAGCGCGGACGATACGGGTGTGGCCCTCGCGGATCGTCGCGTCGCCGTCGATGGCGAGGAAGTGTTCCTGGAACGTGTGGTGAGCCAGCCGGTACACCGTCACGCCGTTGTCGTCGTCCAGGCTGATGTACGGGGAGGCCGCCCGGATCAGGTCTTCGAAATCCGTGCGGCCGGGCTCCGGTTCACCGGAGAGCGCTGTGACCACGGTCAGCCAGATGTCGCCGGTGAGCGGCAGGCCCCCGCCCTGGGCGTAGGCCAGCGCGCGCAGCATGTGACCGTGGGCGGGTGCGGCGGCCCGGAGCCGGTCGACCGCCGCCGCGAACAGCCGCCGTGGATCGGCCCCGCTCAGCAGTCGCCCCAACTCGTCCGCGTCGTCCAGCACATGGGGACGGGCCGAGATCTCGTGGACCGCGAGACGTGCGAAGAGAAAGCTCCAGTTGTCCGGTTCGATCAGGTTGCGGATCCGGGCCCGGGCGCTGTTCGGCAGGTCCGCGCCGAGGGCGGCGTTCAGCCGGTCCGTCACATGCATCACGACGTCGTCGGGCTCGGCCCTGAGCGTGACCGACCGGAGCCCGGCAGCCGGGACCGATCCGCCCGGGGGCGAGGGCTCGACGCCGAGGGCCTCCAGGATGTCCGGGCCGTGCGGGGAATCGTCGCTGCGGCCCTCCGGAGCAGTGGACGGCCTGGTGCCGACGAGCAGCCGTACCTCCGGCAGGGCGGCCAGCTCCCGCAGCACGCCGTCGGCCATGGCCACGGGGTCCTGCGCCTCGTCCAGGCCGTCCAGCAGCAGGGTGAGCCGCCGCCCGCTCCCCCGCACCCGGCGGATGAGCCACTGGGCGGGCCGCACCAGGTCACGCTGGAACATGGGCCCGCCCAGATGGCAGGCGTCGGCTATCGCCGTCACAGCGTCGATGGTGCTCAGGTTGCGCAGCGTGAGCGCGGTCGTGAAGGCGTCGTCCGGGGGACGACCGCGCTCGTCGGCCTCGATGACCAGGCCGAGAGTGTCCAGCACGGTGCGGAGTGCGGGCTGGGACTGCGCCAACAGGTAGCCGAGGAAAGCCGACTTGCCCGCTCCGGGCTCTCCGGTGACGACGAGCATGCCCCGGTCGCTCTCGTGCAACCAGTCCACGACCTGGCGCCGTTCTGCCCTGCGGCCCGTGAAGTGCCATGTCACATCGCCGAGTTGGGCGTCGCGAGCGTGTCGGGCGCTTTCGGTGAACTCCTGGATTCTGTCCGGGGCCAGCCGGCGCAGGGCCGCGTCGAGCCCGTCCATCATGTCGAGGGGGCCGCGCACGGACAGCCAGGGGTCACGGCGGACCAACCGCGCCCACGGGGACAGACCCGACGGTTCGCTGAAGTCGCTGCCGTGCAGGAGTTCCCTCAGCCGTACCGCCAGGTCGTGCAGCGGTATCGCCGCTCTGCCCCGGAAGTCGGTGCCCACCACCCGCTCCAGGGCGGTGCCGAACTCCCCGAGCCGCGTGGTGCCGGTGCCCGACACACCGAACAGCACCACGTGATGCTGTCCTTCGTCCGTACGCAGGGCACTGCCGGCCTGCTCGACGAACGTCTTCGAATGGCAGGCGTCGACGACAGCGAAGGTCCAGACGGGTTCGGGGGCGGCGTACGCGCGGTCGCCCAGCGCCTCAGCCAGGTCGGCGGGGCGGATGCTGCTGGTCGCGTCGCTGGTCAGCAGCCGGGCTCCCCGACCGGTCAGCTCGCCGTGGCCGATCCAGTACAGGACGGTGTCACGGACCTTCCCGTCCTGGCACCACTTCTCCAGACGCCCGGTGACCGCCGCGTGGCCGCGGCCCGCCATGGGGACGTCCCAGGTCTCGTCCTCCACCCCGAACAGGGTGAACACCTTTTGGACACGCGCGAGTTCGGCTTCCACCTGCGGGAGGTCCGCCTTGTCCTCCCGCGCGTACTCGCCGATGGCGAAGGACAGCATGGCGGGCGGCTTCGGGGGCTCAGTCATCGTGTTCCGGTCCGGTCGCGAAGACGAGCTGGCTGACCGGCGCTCCACCGGGGGGCTGGAACGTCACGCGGTACAGCCCGGGGCTGTCGAGCGTGACAGGCGCGTGCAGTTCGCCGTCGCGTGGCTGGAGGCGGACCCGGTCCGCCCACCTCCTGCGGGTGTCGACCGACTCCACCGTGCAGAAGGCACCGGGGCGGACCTCCGCTCCCGTGACGACCGCGGTCCACGTCTGATGGGGGACGACCACGCCGTCCGGTGTGTCGAGTCCGATCCGTCCCGTGTCGGTGCCGAGCGGGGGACCACCGGTGCCGAGATCGCCGTCCCGCAGGATTCTCACCACCCAGCGGACGACCTCGTCGGCCCGTCCCAGGTCGGAGTGCGACTGGAACAGCCGGCCCACAGGACGCACCCCCGGTACCTCCGCGGAACAGCTGGGAACGGTGCCGTCGCCCCACTCGTTCTCGCGGCGCGGCTCCTCGGTCGTGCCCCGCAGGGTCGTGAAGAGCGGGGTGACGACGCCGTCGTCGATGCGCAGGCTCTGCGCGGTGCGCTGGGCGGTTCCCAGTAAGAGCTGATGGTCGCCGGCAAGCGCGGGAGGGTTCGGCACCTGCCGCTCCTGCCACGCGGCCGCCTGTACGGGGTCACCGCCGAGCCGTACGACGTCCGCGGCTGTGAGGCGCCGTCCGGAGCCCCCTTCGTCCAGGCAGCGGTACTGGGGCAACAGGTCGTAGACCCCGGGCAGGGTGACCGCGAGGGCACGCAGGCCGTCGTCGGGATCAGGTCGAAGCAGGGCCGAGGCCGGACGTCTCGCGGGAAGGAACGGAAGCCCTCGACCGGAGTTCAGCAGGACCGCCGCCTTCGGGGTGCCGTGGAAGGGCGATCCCAGGGTGACGCAGGTCCGGACGAGTGGCTGCACGTCCGGGTCCAGTGACACCCGACGCGCCAGCAGGCCGCCCATGGAGTGCGCCACCAGGACGAGTTGGGCCGGATCCTGCGGCTGCGAGGGCTGCTGCCGCATGGCCGCGTCGTGGGCGTCGTGGGCACGCCACTGTTCCAGATGGATCAGCGCGGCCTCAGCGAGCAGCCGCGCGTTGTGAGCCACGGGAAGCCGCCAGTCGTACGGGAACTCGAGCACGGCTTTCTCGTGCGCGACGGCACCGTGGACTCCGCGGACGAGGTCGCGGTAGCGCTCGATGCCGCGGAACCCGGGGAACCAGGCCGCGTACCGCAGGAGCCCACCGGGGACGATGCGCCCGTAGTGGCCCTCCTGTTCCTCCTCCGTGAGCCGCAGCCTGCGCAGCGCCGCCCCGCTGAACCAGGACGCGGCGACGGGCCCGTCCCCCCAGACCGGTTTCTGCGGGGCGTCGCGGTCCACGAGCACACTGCCCATGATCCCGGGGATGACGACCACGGCGTCATGAGTGGCGTACGGACGCGGTATGTCACTGCTGAAGCCCGGTCTGGCGCTCATAGCCGCAGACAATAATCGTCATCGGGGCCTCACGACCCCTCTGCTCTCGTACTGCCCCGCAGCAGTCCGGTGAACCAGAGGGCCGGTACTCATCCCAGTACCGGCCCTCCGGCGTTCCGCGCGTCCCGCGTGAGCGGCCCTCAGTAAGTCAGCGCGTCCTGCGCGCTCGTCAGCCAGTAAGTCACCTTCAGCGAGTCGTCCACGTACACGCCCTTCGACGGCAGGCTCGGTGTCGCCGCCGGGCTGATGCTGTTGTTGTCGCGGTCGAAGAAGTAGACGGAGAGGGACTTGGCGGTGCGGCCGTTGGTGCCGGTGCCGTCGTCGCCGCCGGAGAGGGCGACGCCGGCGTAGCCCGACTGGCCCGGGGTGAGGGTGGTCACCGCCTGGGGCTGGGAGTCCTTCATCACCGGCGGTACGGACTGGGCGTCGTCGAAGTTGACGGCCGGGTAGTAGTAGAGGTCGCAGGTCTTGGAACCCGTGTTGGTGACGGTGAGCAGCATGTGGTTGATGGGGCGGGTGACCGTCTGTGCGGTCACCTTGGTGTTGGCGCCGTTGCACGGGACGCTGCTGCTCGCGGAGGTGCCCGAGCCTGAACCCGAACCGGAACCCGAGCCCGAGCCCGAGCCCGCGGCGGAACCCGATCCCGAACCCGATCCCCCGCTCGTCTTGCTGCCGCCCGTCCCCGAGTTGCCGCCCGTCGAGGAGTCGCCCGTCGACGAACCGCCCGACGTGGACCCCGTCGAACCGCCCGTCTTCGTCGCCGCCGGTGCCGGCGTCGCCACCGTGGAGGAGGTCGGGTCGGCCGCGCCCTCGTCCTGTACTCCCAGCTTGTCGTTGCAGGCGGTGAGCGAGAGCGCGGCGAGTGCGACGGTGGCGGCGGCGAAGAGGCGGGTGCGGGGACGGGCGGTGAACGCGGACATGGTGGTGGTCCCTTTCGGAAAGGTGGGAAGTGGCCCGCCGCTCAACCGGTCGGCGGGCGGCGTGCTTTGATGACCGCAGCCTGTGCCGCTTTCCGTCCCACCCGCTACGACAGCCGGGATCTACGGGAACCTGGAACGTTCGCACCGGCTCCTACCTGGGGGAACAGTGGCTCCCTGGAACGCTCGACTGGAATGGGGGCAGGGTGGCAGGGCCTGAGGAGACCGCCGATTTCGCGGCGCTGATACGGGAGCTCAAGGACAGGTCGGGGCTGAGCTACGGCGTGCTCGCGAAGCGGCTGCACATGAGCACGTCGACGTTGCACCGGTACTGCAACGGCGATGCCGTCCCCACGGAGTACGCCCCCGTGGAGCGGTTCGCGCGGCTCTGCAAGGCGACCCCGGACGAGCTCGTCGAGGCCCACCGCCGATGGATCCTGGCCGACGGGGCACGCCAGCGGGAGCGGAAGGCGGCCGCCGGGACAGCGGCAACGGCGACCGCAGCGACTGCGGCAACTGGGCCAACTGGGCCGACTGCGGAGCCGGGCACCAACACCAGCACCGGCACCCCCGCAACCACCACTCCTCGCCAGCCGCCGCAGTCGCCGGAATCAACTCCTCACCCCGCGCGAGCAGTCCGTCGGTCCGTCCCGCCGCCAGAGTCGACAGCACCGCGAGACCCAGCGAACCACCCACCACCTGTGTGGTGTTGAAGAGCCCGGAGGCCAGTCCCGCGTCCTCCTCCCGCGCGCCCGACATGGCGAGCCCGGTCAGCGCGGGCATCGCGGCGGCGAACCCGGCGGCAAGGAGGAGCAGTGGCGGCAGTACGTCCGTGAGGTAGGAGCCGTCGGCGGGGGCGCGGCCGAGCAGGGCCATCCCGGCGATGATGAGGACCAGTCCGGCGAGCAGTACCCGGTAGGCGCCGAAGCGGCCGATGGTCCGCGCCGACAGGCCGAGCATCAGGACCCCGATCGCGACCGGCGCCGGCAGGAAGGCCGTGCCGGTGAGCAACTCGCTGTAGCCGAGCACCCGTTGGACGTACAGCGCACCGATGAACTGGAAGCCGAACATCGTGCCGATCATCAGGATCTGCACGGCGTTCGCCCCGGTCAGGAGCCGGGAGCGGAACAGCCGGAGGCGGAGCAGGGGGCGCGCGGCCCGGGCCTGGCGGACGGTGAACGCCACGAAGAGCGCCAGGGCGAGGGCGGCCAGCAGCAGGGTGGCGGTGAGGGAGCGGTCGCCGGTGCCGATGATGACGTAGACCGTGAGCATCAGCGCGCCGGTGACCAGCGCGGAGCCGGGGTAGTCGGCGCCTCTGCCGAGTCCGGCGCCCTGCTCCGGGGCGAGGACGCGGACGGCCGCGAACCAGGCCACGATCCCGATCGGGAGGTTGATCAGGAAGATCCAGTGCCAGTTCAGGGCCTGGGTCAGTGCCCCGCCGAGGAAGGTGCCGAGCGCCCCGCCGCCGGCGCCGACCGCGCTGAACACCGCGATGGCGCGGGCCTGTTCACGCGGTTCGGGGAAGAGGGCGACCAGCATCCCGAGGACCACCGCCGAGGCCATCGCCCCGCCGACGCCCTGCACGGCCCGGGCCGCGATCAGCATGCCCTGGCTCGTCGCGACCCCGCACAGCACGGAGGCCGCGGTGAACACGGCGAGCCCCGCCGTGAACATCCGCTTGCGGCCCACCAGATCGCCCAGCCGGCCGACGAGCAGGAGCAGTCCGCCGAACGGGATCAGATAGGCGTTGACGACCCAGGCGAGCCCCGGCCCCGAGAAACCGAGGTCGCTCTGGATCGCGGGCATGGCGACCGTGACGATGTTGCCGTCCAGGATCGTCATCAACGTCCCCGCGCACAGGACGACCAGGGACGCCCAGCGGGAGTACGTTCGTGCCAGCTCTCGCGGCGGTGACTCGGACAAGGTCGACATGGCTCGTGGCCTCCATAGTTCTCCGTAGTGCCTAAGGGCACGACTTGTAACGGGGACCATCGTGAGGAACCATGGAGGTCGTCGTAAGGAGGCACTTCAATGTCCCGAGGGAACACCGGTGTTACCGCCCAGGTCGTGAACGCGCACGCCTGTCCGGTCCGTGAGGTTCTTGACAGGGTCTCCGGCAAATGGAGCGTGCAGATCCTCGTCGCGGCCGCCCACGGACCCATCCGCTTCACCGAGTTGGAGCGCAGCATCGAGGGCATCAGCCGCCGCATGCTGACCCTCACCCTGCGCAACCTGGAGCGCGACGGACTCGTCACCCGCACCGTCCACCCGACGGTGCCGCCGAAGGTCGAGTACGAACTCACCACGGTGGCCGAGGAGTTGCACGAGACGCTGCTCCGGCTGACGGACTGGGCGGAGCGGAACCGGCACCACATCGCCGAGTCCCGCGCGGCCTACGACACCGAGCACCGGCCGGAGTTGACCGACTCGTAGGCCGCCCGGCCCTTGGCTCAGAGGCCGAACAGGCCCGGATCCGTCGTCAACTGCTTGAAGTGCTCCCGCGGTTGCTCGACCAGCCGGCGCGCCTTGAGGTCCAGCAGCCCGCCGACCGACGCGGCCTCGGCGGAGACCGTGCCGTCCCTCTTGGTCATCGTCTGGAGGACCCGGAACGTCTTGCCCTCGCCCCACTCGAAGGCGCAACTCACCTCGACGTCCTCGCCGGCGCGCAGCTCGCGGAGATAGCGGATGGTCGTCTCCAGGACGACCGGCGCGACCCCCTGGGCGAGCAACTCGGCCTGGCCCACCCCCGCGGCCTGCAACAGCGCCCAGCGGGCATGCTCCGCGTACTGGAGATACACGCTCTGATTCAGGTGTCCCAGGCTGTCGGTCTCGTATCCGCGGACGGTCACCGGGACGGAAAACGGCTCGCTCACTGCGTTCCCTTCTCGCACTGATGGACGATCTGCCGCACCGATCTTGGCATGTCCGTCAGGTCCGGTCGGGTCCGTTCACGTCCGTCGCGGCGAGGCAAGCAGATAACTCGCCCCTGTACGCGGCTCCTTGTGCTCGCTCACCTGCCAGCCCGCACGCTCCAGCGTCCCCGCACAGGCGCGCAGCGCCTCCCCGTCCGGATCGCGCACGGCGACCGCCTCCGGCTGCGGGGTCGCCCGCACCTTGTAGCCGCCGGACTCCCGCCCGGCGGAGTCCCGTGCCGCGGGCCGGTGCCCGGCGGCCTCCAGGGCGAGCGCGGCGGCCCGCACCAGATGCGTACGCTCCCAGCCGCACGGCCGCTCCACGGAACCGTCCGGATTCGTCATCCGGCGCAGCTCCAGCAACCCCTGCCAGGCGCTGTGCACTTCGCGGGTGCGGACGGCGGGGCCGACGCCCGTCTCCTCCTCGCCGCCGATCCGCGCGGCGAACACCCCGGAGGCCGAGGCCGCGGGAGTGTCAGCAGGGGCGGCGGGCTCGTCGGCCTCCGGCGCGGACTCCCGTATTCGATGCCCCGCAGGCGTCAGAAAGTGGTCGTGCGGCGGACGCGGGTGCCGGAACGCCAGCCCCCGCTTCACCAGCGCGGCGAGCTGCGCCTCCGTACCCCGCAGCCGCCCCGTGACGGGATCGGCGGCGTCGATGACACGCCGCTGCGCGGCGGTCGGCGGTCGTGTCACGGCGTGCTCCTCCCCATCCGGCGGCCTGCTGGGATGCCCGATTCGCGTCCCATTCGAAGATTACGACGGGGGTCTGACATTCCAGGCGGCGATCACCGGCCGCCCGTGCTCCGTGCTCAGCCGGCACAGTGTCCCGGTCGCGAGCTGGAACAACGCGCCCTTCGACGGCGGCAGCCCGAGCCACCGCGCGGTGAGCACCCGTAGGAAATGGCCGTGGGCCACCAGGACGACCACGCCCTCGGTGTTGGCGAGGGCCGCGTCCACCTTGGCCAGCGCGCGGTCGGCGCGCTCGCCCACCTGCTCCGGGCTCTCCCCGGGATGGTCCGGCGGCCCGGGCGCGACCCCGTCGGTGAACAGGAACCAGTCCGGCCGGGTGCGCTGGATCTCGACGGTTGTGATGCCCTCGTAGCCGCCGTAGTCCCACTCCCGCAGATCCACGTCGATGCGGACGTCGGTCAGTCCGATCAGCTCGGCTGTCTCCCGCGCGCGTTGCAGGGGGCTGACGAACGCGGCGCCGACCCGGTGCGAACGGATCAGCGGCACCAGCCCGCGCGCCTCCTGGCGCCCCTTCGCGGTCAGCGGGACGTCGGTCCAGCCGGTGTGCCGCCCCGACCGGGACCATTCGGTCTCTCCGTGCCGTACGAGGAAAAGATCACCCATACCTCACAGGCTATGGGCCCACCGCTCCAACGTCGCGAAATCGCTCTCCCGTAGACCCTTGCGCGGGTCCACCTTGAGGAGGAGCGCCGACCCGTCGTGGTGTGCCTCGACATGCCGTACGTCCAGGTCGGTGATCAGGTCGTCGACCCACACGAAGGGGCGGCCGGCCGCCCAGTCCACGATCTGGCGGGTCTTCCAGTAGAGGCCGTCCGGGGCCTTGGCGAACAGCTGGACGAACTCGATCACCTTCAGGTCGCCGGGGAGCCCGACCGCCGGCGCGATCAGCTCGTTGGCCTGGTGCATCCAGGTGGTGGCCCAGGCAGGCTCGAAGGGGAGCGCGAGTATTCGCTCCCCGTGCCCGGGATGCAGGCGCACCCGCAGCCCGCGCCGCAGCCGCCGGGAACCCGGCTCCTGCCGGGCCGACCAGTTCGCCGGCCACAGCCGGTGGGTGACATAGCCGCGATGGCGCAGGAACCGCGCGCCGTACGGGTTCAGTGGTCCGTCGACATCGAGGAGCAGCAGAGGGCGGTCGGTCATGCGGAGGAGTTACCCAGGGCGGAGTGCCCGTAGCTGCCTGATGGGCCGCTATTGCCGATACCCGCCCAGGAAGCGCCCGATCCGGCCGATCGCCGCCTCCAGGTCGTCCGCGTACGGCAGCGTGAGGATGCGGAAGTGGTCGGGGGTCGGCCAGTTGAAGCCCGTGCCCTGGACCACCTGGATCTTCTCCCGGAGCAGCAGGTCCAGGACGAACTTCTCGTCGTCGTGGATCTTGTGCACCTTGGGGTCGAGGCGGGGAAACGCGTACAGGGCGCCCTTCGGCTTCACACACGAGACCCCCGGGATCTCGTTCAGCTTTTCCCACACCACGTTGCGCTGTTCGTGCAGCCGCCCGCCAGGAACGGTCAGGTCGCGGATCGACTGGCGGCCGCCGAGCGCGGCCTGGATGGCGTACTGCGCGGGCGCGTTGGGGCACAGCCGCATGGAGGCCAGCATCGTCAGGCCCTCCAGGTAGTTCTTGGCGTGCTGCTTCGGGCCCGTGACCACCAGCCAGCCCGAGCGGAAGCCGGCCACGCGGTACGTCTTCGACAGGCCGCAGAAGGTGAGGACGACCAGGTCGGGGGCGAGGGCGGCGGCCGAGTGGTGCACGGCGTCGTCGTAGAGGATCTGGTCGTAGATCTCGTCGGCGAAGACCATCAGGCCGTGGCGGCGGGCGAGGTCGAGGATGCCCTCGACGATCTCCTTGGGGTAGACGGCGCCGGTGGGGTTGTTCGGGTTGATGATGACGACGGCCTTGGTGCGGTCGGTGATCTTCGCCGCCATGTCGTCCAGGTCCGGGTACCAGTCGGCCTGTTCGTCGCAGAGGTAGTGGACCGCCTTGCCGCCGGAGAGTGTCGTCACCGCCGTCCAGAGGGGGAAGTCCGGGGCGGGGATGAGGATTTCGTCGCCGTCCTCCAGCAGTGCCTGTACGGCCATGGAGACCAGTTCGGAGACGCCGTTGCCCAGGAACACGTCGTCCACGTCGACTTCGAGGCCCAGGGTCTGGTAGCGCTGGGCGACCGCGCGGCGGGCGGAGAGGATGCCGCGCGAGTCCGTGTAGCCGTGGGCCTGGGGGAGCATCCGGATCATGTCCTGGATGATCTCCTCGGGCGCCTCGAAGCCGAAGAGCGCGGGGTTGCCGGTGTTCAGGCGCAGGACGCTGTGGCCCGCCTCCTCCAGTGCGTTGGCATGCTCGATCACCGGACCGCGGATCTCGTAACAGACCTCGCTGAGCTTGCTCGACTGCCGGAACTCCATTGCGCCCTCGCCCCATCGGGTTCGTGTGTTGCTTGGTTTTACCAAGTGTGAGCTTGGAAAGTCCAACAACATGTCTAGACTGCGTCGCATGTCACCTCGCCGAAGCTACGACCAGTACTGTTCCGCGGCCCGGGCCCTCGACCTCGTCGGCGACCGCTGGACCCTGCTGATCGTCCGCGAACTCCTCGCCGGCCCGCGCCGCTACACGGACCTGCACGCGGATCTGCCGGGTGTCAGCACGGACGTACTCGCCTCACGGCTGAAGGACATGGAGCGGGACGGGCTCACCACGCGACGGCGGCTGCCGCCTCCGGGAGCCGCCTACGTCTACGAACTCACCGGACGGGGGCGGGAGTTGCTGCCCGTCCTCCAAGCTCTCGGCACCTGGGGCGCCTCCGAGCTGGGGGAGCGGCGGCCGACGGACGCGGTACGCGCCCACTGGTTCGCGCTGCCGCTGCTGCGCGCGCTGGAAGGTGAGGGGCTGGTCGAAGTCCGGCTGGAGGAAGGGGAGTTCCATGTGTACGCGGGGGTGGAGGCGGACGGGGCGGTTTACGGGGAAGGGCCCGCTCCCCGGGAGCCCGACGCGCGTCTCGTGCTCGACGTCGACACGTGTACGGCTGTCGCGCAGGGGGAGTTGAGCCTTCCGGACGCGGTGCGTGCCGGGCGCGTCGAGGTGAGCGGCGACGGGACGTTGGCAAAGGCGCTACGAGAGGCGTGAAGGCAGGCGTGAAATGACAGAAGGCCCGCCGAGAGCGGGCCTTCTGATGATCCGTCACGGATTTACATGCCGGGCGGCGGGACCCGCCTCGGCCGTCCCGAACCCCGGGTCAGCGCGTACCCGCCGATCCCTGCGAGCGCGGCCAGCACGCCGCCCACGCCGGTCCACACCCAGCGGTCGGACCACCAGCCGGAGGACCAGCCGCCGTCGGGCTCGATGCTCGACAGCGCCGCCGACGTCGACGACGAACTGTCTTCGGACGAACTGTCCTCGTCGGACGCCGACTTGACCGCGATCCCCGGCGTCAGCGGCTGCGCCAGCGAGCCGTCCACCGCCGCCGAACCGCCGATGTCCTTGGAGTCCACCCGCAGTTCGGTACTCACCGGCTGGCCCAGGTCCGCGGACTGGAGATCCACGACCGTCAGCCGGACGTAGTACGTGCCGGGCAACGGGTCGTTGGCCCACTGCTCCGACCAGGCACGGACCGTACGCAGCGTGCACGCCAGGTCCAGGGAGGCGACTCCCTGCGCGGCGGTGCGCGTGGCGGCCCCGTACTGGCAGGCCTGGCGGCGCCGCAGCCCGTCGTAGACGTCGAGCTGCCACGTCTCGCCGGCGTGCGTGTCCGGGAGCTTCACCGTCGCCTTGACGGTGGGGCGTTGGCCGGCGTCCGCGGCGAACGACCAGTACAGGTAGTCACCTGTGGAACCGCTCGCGGTGCCTGCCTGCCCCTGGTCGAGCTCCGTCGCCGTACGGAAGGAGGTGCCCGCCTGGGTGGGTGCCGAACTGTCGTCGGAGGGGCTCGCGGACGGCGAGGAGTCCGCCATCGCGGGCGTCGCCGCCAGCCCCGCCAGCAGCAGGGCCGTGCTCAACACTCGTGTGATCCGCATCAGTTGGTCCTCCAGACCGCGAGACGCCAGCGCGACAGCCAGCCCCACAGCAGACCCGCCACGAAGCCGGTCAGCACGAGGGCGCCGAGCAGCCACCAGCCGCGGCCGAGGCCGAAGGAGGCCACGTCGCTCGCCCCGCTCGGCCCGTCCACGACGTCCACGGTGAGTTCGAGGGGCAGACCGGGAGTGGTCTTCACCCCGGAGGCCGCCGAGAAGGAGTTGGTGACCTGGAGACACACGGTCTCGGCCGGGGCGCTGTCGTCGTCGCTCTCGGCCTTCGGGTAGCGCAGTCCGGTGGAGACGACGTCCGTACGGCCGTTGCCGGTGCCCTCGCCGCGCACGATCTCGCGGCCGTGCACGGTGACCGCCCGCAGCAACACCCCGTAGTCCGGGTTCACTTCACGGTCGGCGCCCACACTCACCGAAGCGCGCAGCTCCTGACCGGGGTCGACGTCCACGCGGTAGAAGCGCTGCTTGCCGAACTCCTCGCGGTCCGTGTACAGACCGGACTTGAGGGTCGGGGCACTGCTGCACTGAGCCGTGCCCTCTGTGGCGACCGGGGTCACCACCGGGTCGGCGGCCCGGTCGACCAACTGGCCGACGCGGTCGGAGAGTTCCTCCTTGTGCTGCACGGAGGTGTACGTGCCGCCGGTCGCGTCCGCGATGCAGCTGAGCTGGTCGCGGGTCTTGGCGTCCGGCACCAGACCCAGCGTGTCGATGGTCAGGCCGATGCCCTTGGCCGCGATCTCGCGGGCCACCTCGCACGGGTCCAGCGGCTGGCAGGTGTCCTCGCCGTCGCTGATCAGGACGATACGGCGGGTCCCGTCACCGCCGTTCAGGTCGTCCGCCGCCTTCAGCAGCGCGGGACCGATCGGGGTCCAGCCGGTGGGCTGGAGCGTCGCCACCGCGGCCTTGGCCTCGGTGCGGTTCAGGGAGCCCACCGGGTACAGCTGCGCGGTGTCCTTGCAGCCCGTCTTCCGGTCGTTGCCGTGATAGTTGGCGCCCAACGTGCGGATGCCGAGCTGCACTTCCTCGGGTGTCGCGTCGAGCACCTCGTTGAACGCCTGCTTCGCCGCTGCCATCCGCGAGCCGCCGTCCATGTCCTTGGCGCTCATGGAACCGCTGACGTCCAGCACGAGTTCGACCTTGGGGGAGGCCGCGGAGTCCGTCTCGTCGGCGACCGCTCCGGCAGGGAAGGCGACCCCGGCCGTGAGGGTGGCGAGCAGGGCACAGATCCCCGCCGCCAGCCGTTGTCTTGTGATCATCGCCGGATCCTATTGATCAGATGGACCCGGCTCCAAAACGAGTGGGTTCGGCAGCCCGGTCCACTGGTCCCCCGGCAGCTCCGGCGACAGCCGCATCAGCGTCAACGCCTTGCTCGGCAGCGGCTGTTCGAGCAGCGTGCGCAGGTCCGGCGTGCGCGGCAGATCCGGTACGACGGCCGCCAGCGCCGCCCTGAGCGCCGTACCGGAACCCGCCGTACCCGCGAGCGCTCCCGCGACGAGAGACCCGAACAGCTTGCGGCGCAGGGTGAGTTCGTCGTCGGTGACGATCCGTCCGCTCAGCTCCGGTACCGGAATGCCCTGCTCGGCAAGGCGCTTGGGGCTGACCCGGATGTCGGCGAGATCCCGGTAGACCAGGCGCAGCGGGGCACCCGTGCGGGACAGCACCACCAGCAGGTTCTGACCGTGTGCCTCAAGGGCCACACCGGACTCCAGCAGCCGCAGACAGACGACGAGGGCGAGACGGGTGAACTCGGCCAGCCAGGCGGGGGATCGGGGCAGGCCGGTGACCGCGAGGGCGGCTACCGGCAGAACCCGCTCGCCCGCCTCCGTGTCCGCGTACGTCTGCGGCGACTCCCGCAGCACGGCCGCGAGATCCGGCGAGTCGGCCGTCGCCGCGCCCAGCGTGCGAGTGACGTGCAACAGGCCGTCCGAGCGCGCCGCCAGTGTCTCCCCGAACGCCGACAACGTCGCCGACAGGCCGATCGAGTAGACCGAGATGTCCCGCACCGAGGACGTCAGCCGGGCGCTCAGCGCGGTCTTGACGTGCGGTCCGTCCGGCAGGGCGAGGGTCCGCAGCGACATCAGCGGATGCGCGCCGACCGGACCGTCCCCCGCCCGCTTCAGCACATGCGCCGCCTGCCACGGGTGCACCGGGATCAACAGCCGCCCCCCGTCCCGCAGTTCGTCCGGCCACACCCCCGTCACCAGACACTCCTCCGCTCCCACCGGCACCGACCCGAGCGCCACCACGGGCCGGTGCTCGGGCCCGTACGCGAGCTGCTCGGCCACCGAGAACCCGGGCCGGGAGCGGCAGTTGGGGTGGAAGGGATGCCCGTCGACGATCCGCTGCTCCCACTCCCAGTCGTGCGCCGGCCAATCCTCCGGGAAGGTCGGCTGGTTGGCCCGCGACAGCGCCAACGAGGCGACACTGTGCCCGAGTTCGGCCGCGAACGCGGTCCCGTGCGGCACCGCGAGGTCGGTCATCAGGCGCGCCGGATCGTCGTAGGCGATGTCGTCGAGGTGGACGACGGAGACGTACGCGGCGGTCGCGAACGGGTCCGCGTGCGGCCCGCGCAGCCGCCGGCCGTCGCAGAGCCGCAGGACGGTGCCGGGCGTCCGGCCGGCGATCCACGGCAGCGGCTCGTGGGCGAGCGCCCGCCACAGCCGGGTGAGTACCGCCGCACGGGCGCCGGGGAGTTCGGCCGCGTACCGTTGCACGAGGTCGGGCCGTACGGCGGCGAGTTCCTCGGCGACCTCGGTCTCGGGATGCGGGGGACGGTCCACGGTCGACTCCTCGGGTGCGGACGGGGCGTCATGATCGGTGACGACGAGAGACAGGGCGGGGGGACACGGTGCGACGACGGACGGGGCGGCGGGACACTGTGCGACGAGAGACATACTGATCGCGATCGCAGGACACGGACTTGAGGAACGAATGGATCGCGTCGACTTCACACCCCCGGGCGACGACGTGGCGGAGCGCGCCGACGCGTACGCGGCCGCGCCCCTGCTCAACTGCCTGCTGCGGGAGGTCGCCCGGCCGCTCCCGGACGCGGGGGAACGACGCGTGTACCGGCTGCCGGGGAGCGGCCGGCTGCTGCGGGTGCGCGGCGAGCGGCGGCCCGCCGAACCCGAGGTGTACGCGGACGGCGACTGGCACCCCGTAGGCCACACCGAACTCGTGAAGCTCGTCGCCGACGAACTGCGCCGCCACACCGGGGTGTCCAACCACGAACTGCCCGCCGAGATGACCGACAGCCGTGACGCGGTCGCCGCGCTGCTCACCGCCCGCGACCGGGCGACGGCGCCGACCGACCCGTATCTCCGCTCCGAACAGTCCTTGATCACCGGCCATCCCTACCATCCCGCGCCGAAGGCCCGCGGCGGCGGCCCCGTCGCCGGCTGGCTGCCCTACGCCCCGGAGGCGTACGCCCGTTTCCCGCTGGTGCTGCTCGGGCTGCGCGAGGACGCGGTGGTCGAGGAGGGGGACGTCTCGGCGCTGGACGCCTTCGGCGAGGCCCCGCCCGGCTACCGGCTACTGCCCGCCCACCCCTGGCAGTTGGACCTCGTCGGCACCGGCCTGGCGGAGGCCTTCGCGGACGGGCGGCTGATCCGGCTCGGCACGACGGCGACGGAGGTGTGGCCGACGGCGGCGATCCGCACGGTGTACAGCCCCGGGTCCGTGGAACGCGGGGACGACCTGTTCCTCAAGTTCAGCCTCGACGTGCGCATCACCAACGACGTACGCCGGTTGTGGCGCCACGACCTGCTGAAACTCCAGCGCACCGACACGGCCGTCCGGGACGCCTTCGCGGTGACGGCCGGCCCGGCGGCCTGGCTCGGCGACCGCGGCTACCGCACCGCCGACTTCGCCTTCGAGGAACTCGCCGTCCTGGTCCGCGACGGCCTGCACGACCACCTCCTGCCCGGCACGACCCCACTCCTCGCCGCGGGGCTGGTGGAGGGCTTCGACGGCAGCCCGCTCGACGGTACGGCCGACCCGGCGGCCTGGTGGGAGGCGTATCTGCGCCAGGTCGTACCGCCCGCGCTCACGGCGTTCGCCGACCACGGCGTCGTACTCGAAGCGCATCTTCAGAACACGCTGGTCGCCGTCGACGCGGACGGAACGCCCGTGCAGGCGCTGTACCGGGACGCGGAGGGCGTGAAACTGCTGACCGACGTGGACCGGGCCGCCGGGTGGGAGCGGCTGGTGTACTGCCTGGTCGTCAACAACCTCGTCGAGATCGCCGGAGTCCTCGCCGAGCGCCACCCGAAGCTGGACCCCTGGCCTTCGGTTCGCGCCGAACTCGCCCGGCACGACCTGCCCGAGGTCGCCGGACTCCTCGCCTCGCCCACGTTGCCCGGCAAGACGAACCTGCTGCTGCGCTGGACCGGAGCCGATGGTGCCGACGCGCGTTATCTGCCGTTGCGGAATCCGCTGGTGAGGTGAAGGGGCGGCCCGGCGGTGCACCGATCCGAGTGAAGAGCGGGACGGAAGGGAACCGTTCCGAGCCCGGTGACGTCATGAGCGGAGCACCTAGACTGGTGGCCGGTATCGGGGGAGCCTCGCGGCTGATTACCGCTGCTGGACGGGGACGGGGGCCGCTCGACGGGGACGGGGGCGTCCGGGCGACGAGTTCCAACAGCCTTGCCGGAGAGGCGAGATGGGGGAGTGATGAAACCGCTCCGAGCGAGTGATCCCGCCTCCGTCGGGGAGGGCAGATACCGGCTGGTCGGACGGCTCGGCCAGGGCGGGATGGGCGTCGTCTACTTCGGCCGGTCGCGGTCGGGCCGGGCGGTGGCCGTCAAGGTCGTACGGCCCGAACTCAGCACGGAACCGGGCTTCCGGCGCAGGTTCGCCGACGAGGTGGCCGCGGCCCGCCGCGTCGGCGGCTTCCACACCGCGCCGGTCGTGGACGCCGACCCGCAGGGCGACCCGGCCTGGCTGGTGACGGCGTACGTACCCGGACCCACGTTGCAGACCGTCCTCGACCGGGTCGGCCCCCTCCCCGCGGACACGCTCACCGTGCTGGCCGCCGGCCTCGCCGAGGCACTGGCGGCGATCCACCACGCCGGGGTCATCCACCGCGACCTGAAGCCCGCCAACATCATCGTCGCGGAGGACGGCCCCCGGGTCATCGACTTCGGCATCGCACGGGCCCTCGACGGTACGGCGCTCACGCAGACCGGGTTCCAGATCGGCACCCTCGGCTTCCTCGCGCCGGAACAGCTCACCGGGGGCGCGCTGACGCCCGCGGTGGACATGTTCGCGCTGGGTGTGGTGCTCGGGCAGGCGGCGGGGCGCGCTCCCTTCGGGGACGCGGTGGCCGCCGCGTGGCCGTACCGCGTCGTCCATGAACAGCCTGATCTCACGGACGTCCCCGGTCAGTTGGGCCTCCTGGTCGCGGCCTGCCTGGCCAAGGACCCACGGGATCGGCCCAGCCCGTCGGAGTTCCTCGACCAGCTGACGGTCCGGCATCCGTCGGATGTGTGGCTGCCGGAGGAGGCGACCGCGCTGGTACGGAGTCAGGATCCGGCGGGGTATTTCGCGGGGGTGGATCTGCCGGCGTGGGCTACGCCGTCTCGGCGGCCTGCAAGCCCCTCCTCCTCCTGGCCCACACCCGCACGGCCGTCGACGCGGTCACCAGCGTGGCGTTCTTCGG